>CAZKZR010000135.1:0-7575 GCA_964557245.1 uncultured Anaerolineaceae bacterium
GGAACGTCTGCGAGGACCTGCGCGAGCGCTTCCCCGAAGTCGCGGGCATCATCGAGATTCGGTTTCCCGGCGTGGTGCTCGCGGAAGGGGACGACGCGGCCCGCGGCGCCGACAACTTCAGGCAACGCTCCTCCGTCGCTGGTCACAACGGGCAGGCCGGCCGCCATGGCCTCGGCGACGGGCATTCCGAAGCCCTCCGTAAGACTCGGCTGCACGAGGACTGTCGCGGTCTGATAGAAGTGCAACAGTTGCTCTTCGGAGATGGCCAGGTGGTGTTCTATTCGTGACGCGATGCCGAGACGCTCGGCGAGTTCATGATGTTCGCGCTCGAAAGCGGAGCCAACGCGAACGATGCGCGCTCCCGCCAGTGCGGGTTGGGCGAGGGCGTGCAGCAGGACCGGCAAGTTCTTATAGCGCGCCGCGGTACCAACGCTGAGGATCGTTCGCGGTTCGCGTGGACTTCCGGGTGGGGGCGGTTGGACGAAGTCCGGCACGAGCACCGGGACAACGTGAAGGCACGCTGAATCCGCGTCTCCCACCGTCTCCAGGTACTCGCGCCTGGTATTTTCGGAGGGGACGATGATGCCGTTGGAATGGCGGAGGCTCTTCAGCGAGCGGAGGAATGCGAGCCGCCAGCGCAGGGAAACGACGCGGCGGATCCGTGCATGCTCCATGGGGATCATGTCATGGAGAGTGGAAACGCGGACGCAGCGGAACCGGCCCGCATGGGGGGCTACGAAGACGTCGGTGAAATGCACGAGATCCACGTCGCCGATCCAACGGCGCGGCATACGTTCGACGCCGCGATAGCGGGGGAACAGCCAACGGAAGGGTACGGGCATGTTGAGGTTGGTCGCGCGCAGGGCTTCGACGTGAGAGGCGCCCTCCAGTACTGACGCGATCCCGGCCGCGTACTTGGTCATGCTCAACCACTGATATGGCCCGGGCGTCTTGGGCTGAATCAAAAGGACACGACGGGGCGGGGAGGGTGCGCGACCGCGGTCTGCGTTCAGAGGCCAGGCCCCCCGCCGGAATGGATTCAGGAGCTGCGAGCCCCTGGATGCGCGGCCGGAACTATTCTCCGCGCAATTCGGGATACAGTTTGCTCGAGGCCTTCATAAAGCGGAGTTGCATCCGCATTTCCGCCACGCGCCGTCCTTCCGAATCGTCGAGGCCCGTTTCGAACCACATGTATTCGGTCTTGGGACTCTGCCCGACAGCGAAGACTTCGCCTGTGCAGGTGTACTGCCGGCCGACGAGGAGAGGCCCGTTGATGTTGCGAAGTTCGATGGCGCCGAAGAGACCGACGGCCCCGAGGGTGCCACGCATGGCAGCCACGCTCTTCGCGTAGAGCATCTGCACCATCGGGGCGAGCATCACGACCGGTCCTCCCCACGGCGAGTCGCCGGAGAACCACTCGTGTGGCTCGGTCGTCACGGCCAGGCGCTCGCTCTGCTGTTCTGACGAGACCGACACCTGCTGCGGTTCGAAGGTGAATCCGGGCCCGACGCCGTTCAGGATCCGCAACTCTCCCACGTCGAAACGGTCGAGCGGCCGGGCGAGAAGCGCGCTGGCGACTCCGGGGTTGCCGACCGACGCCGTGCCCTGGGCGACCTGCATGCCGTCATCCCGTTGCACCCAGGCATCGACCTGAACGTCTCGCGATCCTGGCGGCGGCTCCTTGAGGAAAGCCCGTACCGCCTCGCGGTCCGTGGTCGCGTTCATGTAGTACATGGAAAGCGTGCCGTGTTCGAACCAGGCCTTTCCGAAGGCCCTCAGGAGGAGCGGGACGAACAGTTCGTTGTGAATGGAGCCGGCGACGGTGCCGCCACGAAAACCGAGCCGGGAGGCGGTCGCGTCGTCGTGGATACTGCCCTTCGCGTTCTGCGAATTGTTCACGGAACGGCGCAGCGGTCCGGTGATGACACCATCGACGATCGAGATTTCAGCTTCCTGAAGCGAAGTCATGCGATGCCTCCTGCAGCAGCGAATGCGGCAAGCCTAGCGCGAGGCATCGGGCAAGACAATCGTGTTTATCCGCCGATGTGCGACATTTCGACCTTGGGCAACAGGGCCGTCTCTTCGGTACGGAGTTCCGAATAACGGTCGCTGCGCACCCGCCAGACGGAGGCGAGGAACTCGGCGACTTCGGCGTCAGTGGCGCCGGAGCGGAGGAGCGAGCGGAAGTCATGGCCGCGGTTCGAGAAGAGGCAGGTGTAGAGCTCGCCCTCAGGCGAAAGGCGGGCCCTGGTGCAGTCTCCGCAGAAGGGCTGCGAGATGGAGGAGATGATGCCGACTTCTCCGGAGCCATCGCGGTAGCGCCACCGCTGCGCCACCTCGCCCCGGTAGTTGGCCTCAGCAGGTTCGAGCGGCATTTCCGCGGAGATTGCCTCGACGATTTCCCTGGCGGTGACAACGTTGTCGAGCTTCCAACCGTTGGTGGCGCCGACGTCCATGAACTCGATGAAGCGGACGATCACGCCGGTCCCTTTGAAGTGGCGGGCCAGGTCCACAATGGTGTGATCGTTGACACCGCGCTTGACCACCGCATTGACCTTAATCGGCGCGAGACCGGCTTCCTTCGCGGCTTCGATGCCATCCAGGACGACGGACGCAGGAACTCCGGCGTCGTTCATGGCCTGGAAGACGGCATCATCCAGCGAGTCCAGCGATACGGTGATGCGCTGAAGACCGGCCGCCTTCAACTTCTTTGCCTGGGCCCGGAGCAGGGACCCGTTCGTGGTGAGCGTAAGGTCCTTGAGGCCGGGAATAGCGCTCAGCTGCGAGACTAGCGAGTCAAGATCGCGGCGGATGAGCGGCTCGCCGCCCGTGAGCCGGATTTTCTCGACCCCGTGCGCGACGAAGATGCGAGAGAGACGGGTTATTTCCTCATAGGAGAGCAGTTCCGTCCGGTTGAGGAACTGGTATCCGGGGCCGAAGATCTCGCGCGGCATGCAGTACGTGCAGCGGAAGTTGCATCGGTCAGTGACGGAGATTCGGAGGTCACGAATCGGCCGCCGCATCGTATCGAGGAGTTGCATGGTTCCAGTGTAGCCCGCTCAGGAAGAGGTTGTTACCGCGCCCTGTTCCTGGGATTCGCGGAACCGCAGCAGCAGTTCGTCGTACTTGCGGACCCGTTCGGCGAGCGTCTCGCGAAGGGATGACATCTTCTCCATCTTCTGATCGATGAGCGCGAGCTGCTGGATGGTGACCTCGCGAGCGGTGCGGGCCTTTTCGGCTTTTTCTTCCGCGTCAGCGTCGCGGCGCCATTCCGCCTTGATCTGGAGCCGGACGTCTTCGGCCTCGAGCATTCCTTTGATTTCGGCGAGGGAGAAGCCGAGGAGTTCCTTGAGCTGCTTGATCCGGTCGATCCGCTCCATGTCATCGGGGGAGTAGAGGCGGAAACCACCATCCATGCGGGTCGGCGGGCTCAGAAGGCCTTTTTCCTCGTAGTAGCGGAGGGTGCGCTGGGTGAGGCTCGCGCGATCGGCGGCTTCGCCGATCTGGAGGAAGCGCTCTGGGTTTGAAGCACCGGCCATATTGGGAGTGTAGTCTATCAACGTTAACGCGCACGTCAATGTTCGAGGGAACTCGACCTTGCATGACGCCTCGTGCCCCTGTTAACAACGTGTCAGGGCTTGCCTGTTAGGGTTTTCAAGTCGTCCCAATCCAGTGGGACACATAAGCGCTGAGGCCCGTGAAAACTCCGCGCCATCGGCCTACGCAAGAACATAACTGGATTGAAGCAGTCCCAACCCGAGACTACCTTAGCCGCTGCGTCCCCGGGCGGATGCACCGTGACGGTCCACCCGGAAGCCCAGTTCAGGCCGTCGATCTACAACCCTGGCCTTCGCCGTTCAAAAAACCCTCACAGGTACGAGGGAGAGAGGAGTGCGCCCAAAAATGGACCAAGAACCCCGCAACGATGCGCGCGAACTCTCGCGGGGCTGGCAGGGCGTGCTCGGGCGGCTGGAACTCGAACTGAACCCGCACAACTTTTCCACCTGGCTCAAAGGCACCCGCGCTCTCCGATTTGAGGATGGCTGCCTGGTGGTGGAAGCGCGTTCGAACATGACCTGCGAGTGGCTCAACCTGCGCCTACGGGTAGTGGTTGAGCGCGCAGCCACGCAATCGTTCCCTGACCTCACTTCGGTCCGTTTTGTGCCCCCGGGCGAACTCGTGCCGGACGTTTCGGCTGTGCCTTCGGATGCCCCGCTCGCGCCGCCGGTGCAGAACGTCATCGGCAAGGTGAACTGCAATTTCACGTTCGACGGCTATATGCCCGGAAACGGCAACATCCTCGCCCTGCAGGCTTGTCGAGCGCTCGTCGAGCCCTCTGAATTGCGGGTCAGCCCGGTAGTCCTCTTCGGGTCGCCCGGGATGGGGAAGACGCACTTGCTGCATGCCCTGGCTTGCGAAGCGCGGTCCCAGGGCCAGCGGGTGGCCTGCCTCAACGCTGAAGAGTTTGCAAACCGCTTTATCGGGGCGATCACTTCCGGGCGGGGCGACGACTTCAAGTCCGTCATCCGTGAAGTGGACATGCTCATCATCGACGATTTGCAGTCCATGGCGACGAAAAAAGCGACGCTCGATGAGCTGGTGCACACGATGGAGGCGGTGACGAATTCGGGCGGCAGCATCGTGATCGCGAGCGAACGCAACCCGTTCGAGCTCGGGCTGCCGGAGCGACTCGAGTCGCGGTTGGCGGCCGGGATCGTCACGCGGGTAGAGCCCTTCAGGCCGGGAGAACAGCGCGGATTCATCGAAGCGGTCGCCCGCCGTTCGAGGACGGCCTTGCCCGGGTGGGCGATCGACCGAATCGCCAACTGTCCAGCGGCCTCGGTGCGGGTGCTTCTCGGGTATATCAACGGGGCCATGGCGCTGGAGCGAAGCGGTCGGCTGGACTTCGCCTCGCTTGATGCGAGGCTGGCGGGAAGCGCGGCGCTGGATGCCGCAGCGTCTTCGGGCGCGGGCCCTCAACAGGTGTTGGCGCGCATCGCCCGCCATTTCGAGGTCGCCGTGGAAGACCTTTGCGGGCGATCCCGCACGGCACGACTGAACGACGCGCGCGCGATCGCGCTGGCAGCGATGCAGCGAAGCGGCGCGTCGCTCACCGAGCTTTCGGCGACGTTCGGCAGGCGCGACAAATCCACCATTCATGGACTGTGCGAACGGGGCAGGAGTCTGATCGACGCCGACGCCAACATCCGCGAACTGATCACGCAGCAGTCCGCCTGACGCTGAGATCTCCTGGTGATCAGTTTTCGATGGCCGGTCGTATCCTCTTCACGTGAGCGACTATCGGCTTGCTGACGACTTCGACCTGGTGGCTGCTATTGCCGCGGGGCGAGATGAAGCGCTCGGCGTGTTGTATGACCGGTATCACCGGCAGTGCTTTTCGTTCGGACTGCGGATCCTCGGCGCGGAACAAGATGCCGAAGAGGCTGTGCAAGAGACGTTCGTCCGTGTCTGGCGGAGCGCGGGGCAATACGATAGCTCCCGAGCCGGAGTGGCCAGCTGGGTTTTGTCGATCACGCGCAACCTGTGCATCGACGAGATCCGGCGGCGGCGCCGGCGAGTCCCAGAAATGCCGACGCTCGATGGCGCGCTGGAAGTGCCTTCGGGTGAGCGCACCGACCTCGAAGCGGAGCGCGAAATCGTTGGCCAGCAGGTCCGCGCGGCACTGGGCTCACTGACCAGCGAACAACGGAGTGCGATCGAACTCGTGTATTTTCATGGACTGACAAGCCAGGAGGTCGGCCGAATCCTCGCGGTGCCTGCGCCGACGGTACGCAGCCGCTTGCGGCTCGGGCTCCTGAAACTGGGCGGAGTACTTCAAGAAAAGGGGGTGGTGGGCGTTGACTGACCAGGAACATCCCCTTGAATACCTGCCAGAACTTGCCCTCGGCGTATTGGCCGATGTGGATGCGCCGGGCATCCGGGAGCATCTCGCGGGCTGCGAAACCTGCGCCGCGGAGTACGACCTCATGGCTGAGGCCGCTCGCCTTCTGCCGTTCGCCGTTCAAGATGTCGAACCGCATCCAAGCCAACGTGATGCGCTGCTCGACCGTATTGCGAGCGAGCCTCGGCTGCTGCGGCCCCGGACCACGAATGGTCGCCCGTTCTGGCAGTGGGCCGGCGCCGTTGCTGCTGCCGCAGCGCTTTTCCTGGCACTCGGCGGAGTCCTGGGCGTCAGCATCTTCGGCCGATCGGACAGCGGCTTGCGCGCTGAACGGGACACGCAGAGAGAGCTCGTGCAGGCGGTCGCTCAAGGCACGGCTTCGCGTGAAACCGCTGAACAGGGCGGGACGAAGGCAACCCTGGTGTACGCCCCGGGCACGGCTTCGGCATTTGCGTGGCTTGAGGGACTGCCGAGCCTGCCGGCGGGCAAGGAGTATCAGGCGTGGTTCATCGGCGACGGCACGCCTCTCCCCTCAAACGCGTTCGCGGGCGCGTCGGGTGGCGTGTGGGTCGATTCGCCGGGCGCCGTGGATAAGTTCGCGGCTTTTGCGCTGACGATTGAAGACGAAGGCGGGGTGCAGAAGCCAACCCAGCAGCCGTTCGTGGTAGTGAGCCTGAAATCAGCTGCGAGAACGCCGATCACGTGGGAGGAGTGGATCGCGCTCACCATGCGCGACGAGGCCCGTTGAGCATTTCAAATCGTTTACGAGTTATCGATTGACGATTGTTTAGCAGTCGCTAGGATTTGCTACGAGCCGCGCCGGAGTGTCCGCTCCACTCCCGCGGCTCTTTTCATTGGTTGCGAGCGGACAGCGCGCGGTTCAGACTTCGTCGGCGATGAATTGGCACGATTCTCCTGAACAGGCCGCGTTCCGGGACGCAGTGAAGACGCTCATCGAAGCGCGGTTGCCGCTTCGCTACAAAGAGTTCGCCCGGGCCGGCGGCCCCGGTGAGCGCCAGTGGGAAAACGACCGAAAATCCTCCGATCCCACGGCGAAGCAGGCTGCCATCGACTGGCACGCGGCGCTGGCCGAACGCGGCTGGGTAGCTCCCCACTGGCCGAAGGAGTACGGCGGCGGCGGCATGTCGCCGATGGAGCAGTCGATCCTCAACCAGGAATTCGCGAACGCGGGCGCCCCGGCCGTAGGCGGGTCCGGGGTGGGCATGCTCGGCCCGACGCTGATCCTCCACGGTAACGAGGAACAACGGAAGAAGTATCTCCCGCCTATCCTGGCAGGTGAAGCGACCTGGGCGCAGGGATATAGCGAACCGGGCGCGGGCTCGGACCTCGCGTCGCTGCAAACCCGAGCCGTGCGCGACGGCGACGAGTTCGTGGTCAACGGGCAAAAGATCTGGACTTCGGCAGCACACACCGCGGACGCGATTTTCGCGCTGGTGCGGACGGATCCGCAGGCACCCAAGCACCGGGGCATTTCGTTCCTTCTCATCGACGACATCAAGTCGCCGGGAATTTCGATTCGTCCGTTGGTGGACCTGAACGGACGGCACTACTTCAACGAGGTCTTCTTCGAAGACGTGCGCGTGCCGGCCGCGAACCTGGTGGGCGAGGAGAACCTCGGCTGTTATGTGGCGATGACGCTCCTGGACTTCGAG
>CAZKZR010000136.1:0-7564 GCA_964557245.1 uncultured Anaerolineaceae bacterium
GTGACAAAAAGGGTGGCGCCGGCGAGGGCCAGGGCGGCGAGCGGCAGGCGGAGGGAGCGGGTGAGAAACACTGGATGTCCTTGCAGGAGTTGAATTGTCAACCGAATGTAGTGAATTAGTCTGGCCTAATCTTGAGGCAACGTCAAAGCTACGGTGGGGCCGGAACTCCTGGGACGGCGGGGCGATGTGGTGAGCGGAACCGCACCTGCCGGGGCCCCGCGGGCTCGGGGGCATTCGCCGTTCACCGCGGACCAGATTCCCGCGCCGACAGCCACGCCCAGCCACTGACGCTATAGTTCTGCGGCAACTATCCCAACGCAGGACGAAAGCCACACACATGCCTGATGTCATTGTTGAGCGCGCCGGGGGCGTGCTTGTCCTCACCCTCAACCGCCCCGAGCGGATGAATTCGCTCGGGGGGACGCTTCTCTCCGACTTCAACGCTGCGCTGCTCGAAGGGCGCGCCGACGACAGCGTCCGCGCCATCGTCGTCACCGGCGCAGGGCGCGCCTGGTGCGCCGGGGCGGACCTCCAGGCCGTCGGCGGCGGGGGCGCCGGGAACGAAAACAGCAAGCGCTGGAACTCGCTGGACCCCATCGGCGAAGTCGGCCGCACCATCCTGAACATTCGGCAGGTCGACAAGCCGATCATCGCGGCGGTCAACGGGGTGACCGTCGGCGGCGGGTTCGGGCTCTGCTCGGCGTTCGACATCCGCATCGCGAGCGACCAGGCGCGCTTCTCGACCGTGTTTATCAAGCGCGCTCTCGCGCCGGACTGCGGCCTCTCCTGGTTCCTGCCGCGGCTCGTCGGCCCGGAACGCGCGTCGGAGTTGTTCTTCACCGGCCGGATGGTGGACGCCAACGAAGCGAAGGATCTCGGCATCGTGTCGAAGGTCGTCCCGCATGAGTCGCTGATGGACGCCGCTCTCGAGCTGGGGAACACGATCGCGAACTCGCCGCCTTCGGCGATGGTGCTGACGCGGCGGGCGATCCACAACAGTCTGACGGCAACGCTGGAGCAGCACCTCGAGTTCGAGTGGGTGAACCAGAAGATGTGCCTGCGCGCGCCGGAATTCCAGGAAGGCGTGAAGTCGTTCCTGGAGAAGCGCGAGCCGGACTGGAGCAAGTTCTAGAACACGCTTAAACAGATCCGACAGAAGAGCGGAGGCTTTTGGCCTCCCTGACGGTCGGGGCTATTTCCGTGCTTGCTAGACCAGGAAGGCCGGCGGCGACTGCGCCAGCCAGTTCCCAGCTCGCCGGGTTGGTTCCAACGTGCTGCGTCGGCGCATGCATATCACGCATGCAGCGCCGGCATCGCGCCGGAATATGAGACCCGCGAATCTTCGTTGCGCCGGGGCAACGCGTGCGCCATGCTCGACGCTGGCTCGTTCCCGGGCCGCGCTGGTGAGCCTTCGCCATGACTAGAATCGAGTCAGCCGCCTCTGTCCCTTCTTTGCCGCGTTGGTTCGGGCCCAGAGCGAGCACAGAAGACCCGGCCGTAGCGGCGCTGATCGCACGGGTGGGGCGCGGGGCCGGATGGGCGGACATCGGCGGTGGGTTCAACCTCAATGTGCGCATCGATGCAGAGCCACGCGTTGTTCTGCGCGTCCACAGGCCATGGGCCCGCCGGGCCCGGGTAGCGGGACTGCGGCGGTTGCGCGAGCGGCTCCAGGCGACGCAAATTCGTGTCGCTCGGCCCTGGCCGATTGCCGGCTCCGACCTCGCGAGGGCCGGAGCTCGCTGGGCAGAACTCGAGGAGTTCATCGAGCACGTACAGCCACGGGTGGACGAGGACTCCTGCGTCCGCCTATTCGAGGAACTGGGGCGTCTGCAGACGGCGCTCAACGCCGCCTGGGAGCCAGCTCCGCCCGAACCCCTCGACGATCACAGAACTCTCAGGCAACTGCACCACTCCATCGGCTTCACCGGACGCCGGCTCGGACCGGGCGCGGAGCCTGTCGTTCTCCGGATGCGCCGCCTCACGCGCGACCTTGCCAAACTCCGTAAAGAGGTTGAGCTCCCGCGCGGGCCGATTCACGGCGATTACAAGCTGGGCAATACGGGGCAAACGGCGGACGGCTCGTGGGTCACGTTCGACCTGGATTTCGTGAGGGTCCGGGAGCGTGTGTACGACCTGGCGGCCAGCGTGAACCACGTCGTTCAGAGTGGCGCATCGATCGAGCCACGACGTTTGATAGAGGCCTACGAGCGCACGGCCCCAGAACCGCTCACTCGGGACGATCATCGATGGCTTGCCGGGGCTCTCGCCCTCATCCCTCTGCATTGGGCGGCGACGGCAGGGCTCGTGGGCGACAGCATCCACGAGGCCGAGAGCGCCATGGCGGCCGGGGAGGACTGGTGGTCGCGCAGAGACGAGCTTTCTTCGTGATCGGGCCGCGGAAACGACGCTAAAGCGGCCCGCGACCGGAGGAGTGGTCGCGGGCCGTTAGTTTGGGGACGCGGGGCCTCGACTATTGCTTCAACAGTTCAACTTCGATGTTGAGCTTCACGTCATCGGCGAGGACGAAGCCACCAGCATCAAGGGCGGCGTTCCAGACCATGCCGAAGTCCTTGCGGTTGACGCTGCCGTGGATGCTGAGACCGATGCGGCTTCCTCCCCAGGGGTCCCTGACTGGACCGGTGGCATCACCCTGAAGGGTGACTTCCCGGGTGACGCCGCGAATCGTCAGATCGCCGGTGATTTTCCACTCCCCGTGGGATGGCTCGATCCGCCTGGTGACGAAGATCAGTTCGGGATGGTTGGCCGCATCCAGGAAGTCGGACGACTTGAGGTGGGCATCGCGGTCGGGCTGCCGGGTATCGATGCTGTCCGCCTTGATGCGGACCGTGGCGCTGGAATTGGCGAAGTTCGCCTGATCGATCTCCGCGACCACGGAGTAGTCGTGGAAGGCGCCCTTCGTGCGAGCGATTAGCATGTGCTTGACGGCGAATTCGACGGAGGAATGGGCCGGTTCGAGCGCGTAGGTTGCGATGGACGGTTCTGCGGCGGTAGTCATTGGTGTGGGTCTCCTTACGATGTGTAGCCTTGCTACCTCATGTACCTAACGTACTGTGTGTAATTTCTGAGTGTCAAGTAGGCTACAGAAAGTTAGCGAGGAAAGTGGTACGCTTAGCCCATGGCCGCGAATCAGGTTGAGAACAAGCTTCTTTCGGCGTATTGCCCGGTGTTCCAGGATGCGGTGGAGCTCATTGGCCGGCGGTGGACGGGGGCGATTGTGCGGACGCTGCTCACGGGATCGACGCGCTTCGGCGAGATCCTTGCGCGGATACCGGGGCTTTCGGATCGACTGCTCTCGGAGCGTCTGCGAGAGTTGGAAGCAGCCGGAGTGGTGACGCGGACGGTATTTCCGGAGGTGCCGGTCCGAATCGAATACGAGCTGACCGAAAAAGGCCGAGAGCTCGAGGCGATTGTCGGGGAGATCAGCCGGTGGGCCGACCGCTGGGGCGGCGAGCACACGGAACTCGAAGCTACAGGGACTTAGCCACTACCCGTTTACAGCACATGCCGTGATGCCATACAGTCGCGCCGCGAAAGGGGCTGCGGGTGTACCGCTTTGCCGGCCTGCTGTTCGTCCTGGTACTCGCGGGCTGCGGGGGTGGAGGCGCGTCCGAAAATCCGCCGTTTGGGGGCAAGGCGACGTCAACCGCGACGCCATCAGAACAAGTTCTCGGCGCCCGGAACGAGGCAACGCCGACGCTCACGCCACAACCAACGGCACCCGCGGAGTACACCGTGGTAGAGGGCGATACGCTTTCTGAGATCGGCCAGCGGTTCGGCAAGGACGTTGCGGAAATCGTCTCGCTGAACGGATTGGATGACGCCGATTCGTTGTTCGTGGGACAGGTGCTGAAGCTGAGTGGCACGCCTGTGGCAGCGACCCCAACACCGACGGCGACGCAATAGCGCGAACGGAAGCGAGGTGCGGGCCAATCGACGGGTATAGTTGCGGGCATGGGTGACGGCTCACCACTGATTCGCGCGGCCACCGAAGCGGACCTGCCGCGAATTGTCGAACTGATTCACCTCGGGGCCGTCGGCGGCAACGGAGCGGAAGACCTTGGCCCGCCACTGCCAGGCAGTTACTACGAGGCGTTCCGAAGCTTCGAGCGGTTTCCGCATGCAAGGGT
Organism: uncultured Anaerolineaceae bacterium; assembly: GCA_964557245.1. Taxonomy (GTDB): domain Bacteria; phylum Chloroflexota; class Dehalococcoidia; order Tepidiformales; family Tepidiformaceae; genus Amarobacter. Next base: position 4,149 of record CAZKZR010000136.1, read on the forward strand.
GATGGTGGCGGAGATCGGCGGCACCGTCGTAGGGACGCTCCAGTTCCACGTGTTGCCGAGTCTTTCCCATCGAGCGCTGCCCACGGCCGAAGTAGAGAGCGTCCATGTAGCCGAGAGCTTCCGCGGCCAGCGAATCGGTGAGGCGATGATGAGCTGGGCGATCGGAGAAGCACGCCGGCTGGGCTGCAAACGGCTGCAACTGACGAGCAACAAGGCGCGCGTGGACGCCCACCGCTTCTACGAGCGGCTGGGGTTCGAGAAGAGTCACGAAGGGATGAAGCTGAACCTCTGAGCGGGTGACATGCCCGCTTGGATGTCGCATCGTGAAAAGGCAGTATCCGCGCGTTTCCAGGAGGCACTCATGAGCACACTCCCCAACCGGCCGAATACAGCGTTGCTGGTCATCGATGTCCAGAACGGCGTCGTGGCCGGCGCGCATGAGCGCGACGACGTTGTGCGTAATATCCAGACCCTGGTGCGAAAGGCCCGGCAGGAGCAGGTGCCGGTGGTCTGGGTGCAGCATTCAGATCAGGGGTTAGTCCGTGGGAGCGATGAGTGGCGGATCGTGCCGGAGCTCGACCCGGCGGACGATGAGCCGCTGGTTGAGAAGAATTACGGGGACTCGTTCGAGGACACTACGCTGGAGCAGGTGCTCAGCGGACTCGGCGTCGGGCGGCTGGTGGTTGCCGGCGCGCAGACGGACATGTGCATCCGCTCAACGCTGCACGGAGCATTCGTCCGCGGCTACGACGCAACCCTGGTGGGCGACGCCCATACCACGGAGGACCTGACGGAGTGGGGCGCACCGCCTCCCGGGCAGGTCATCTCGCACACCAACATGTACTGGGCCCATCACGCCGCACCGGGGCGCACGGCCGGGACGGTGAAGGCCGCGGAAGTGGACTTCGCAGGGAAGGCCTAGGGTTTCACGCCGCCCAGGAGCGTCGCGGGATCGAGAATCACACCCTGCCCGGACGGGATCAGCGCAATCTGAATGTTGTCGCCGAGTTTCTGGATGGCCTGGAACTGGATGACCTCAGGAGTTAGCGAAGCGGCGAGCGCCTTGTTGGCGTCAGCCTGGCCGTTGGCGCGTTCGCGGGTTGCGTTCGCTTCGCCCTTGGCGGTTTCTACGGCCTGTTCGGCTTCGAACTGCTTCTGCTTCACCTTCTCCTGCTCGCGGAGGGCATCCTGCGTGGCGATCTGCTTCTGTTCGATGGCCTGCTTGAATTCCGGCCGGAAATCGATGTTGTCGATCAGCAGGTCATTGATCTGGATGGAGTAGGCCGCGAGTTCTGAGGAGAGCCTGCCCTGGACGGCGCGGCGGATGGCCTCGCGGTTGGGGCCGACGTCAACCGTCTGGTATTTCACCGTCTCTTCTTTGAAGAAGTTGAGAACGCGCGGTTCGATGAGGACGTCGAACCAGTTGCGGCCGACTTCGCGGTAGAGCTTCTGGACGGCGGAGGGCAGGACGGAGTAGTTCACCGTGGCCACGACGAAAACGTCCTGGGTCTCCTGGGAGAACGCATTGATGTCTTCGAATTTGTGCCTCTGGACCTGAACGCTTTCGGTCTTGAGGCTCTGCCAGGGAGCGATGAACTGGAGGCCTTCTTCCTTCTGGCCGACGATCTCGCCGAACTGGTAGACCACGCCGACGTGGCCGGCCTCGATGGGCTTTACGGAGGCAACGACGGTGTGGAGGCCGGCCCAGATGACGAAGAGGACGCCGGCAACGACCATCGCAATGGTTCCGCGGAAGCGTTCCGGAGAACCGCTGGAGGCGCCTTCGCGGGCGGCGCGACCCACGAAGAAGATGGCGCCGCAGACCACGATGGCGACGAGCATGCTGACAACCCAGGTCATTGGGACCCTCCTACGCTGCCGCCAACTGTACCCTGCCGGGGTCTCAGAGGCTGCGGGGCGGTTGGCGCAGTTTGGCGTTATGCTCCCGCGCACACTGCTACCAGGAGGCGCGCCATGGGCGTCCAGCTGACCAAAGATTCCATCGACCTTGGCATTGTTGTTTCGGACGGCGAGGCGGCGCTGAAGTTCTATCGCGACACGCTGGGATTCGAGCACGTTGGCGATATGCCGATGGGCGGCGGGAGCACGATGCACCGGCTGATGTGCGGGACGAGCCTGATCAAGGTGATTTCGGGTTCGAACCCGCCGGCCAAGGCAGCGCCGGGCGGCATCCAGGGGGCGACGGGCTACCGCTATTGGACCATCTCCGTTTCGAACATCAACGACGTGGTGGCAGCCTGCGAGGCCGGCGGCTACAAGGTGGCGGTGGGTGTCCGGGAGTTCCGGCCGGGCGTGACCATCGCGATTGTGGAAGACCCGGACGGCAACTGGGTGGAATTCCTGCAGGCGAGCTAATCATGGCGGCGGCGGCGAGTTTCCGCGGTGGTAACACGGCGGTTGCGCGGTAGGCCTACACTGCGCGCGCATGGAACCACCCGATATCACCGTGCGGCCCGCGACCGAGGCAGACCTCGAAGCGATCAACGCTATCCACAATCCCGAGATTGAACACGGGATTGCGACGTGGGATACCGCACCCTGGAGCATCGAGGAGCGCCGGGCGTGGTTCGCGGAGCATGACGAGCTGACGCCGGTGCTGGTGGCGGAGCACGCGGGGCAGGTGGTCGGGTTTGCGTACGTGACGTTCGTGAGCAAGAAGCACGGCTGGCGGTTCACGCGCGAGGACACTATTTACATCGCGCCGGAGTTCCAGGGGCTGCGAATTGGGGAGCGGTTGCTCGGGGCGCTGTTGGAGCGGCTACAGGAGATCGGCGTGCGGCTGGTGATCGCTTCGATCACGTCTTCGAACGAGGCGAGCATCCGGCTGCACGCGAAGTTCGGGTTCGAAGTGATGGGCGAGATGAAGAACGCGGGTTACAAGTTCGGCGAGTGGTTGAGCACGACGTACATGCAGCTCGACCTGGGCGAACCGGCACCGGTGGGGGCGAGCTAAGCGACGCTTCCGGTCCGGTGGGCGGTTGCGGGGCGGCGCCTGGGAGCGGGCTTGTAACCGACAATGCGAAGGACCACGAGGGCACTGACCAGGGCAGCGGAACCGATGTACATCCAGTAGACCGCCGGCGACTGCGTATCGGTGCCCGCTGCGACGCCGTGCCAGAGTGAACCGCCGTACACGAGGAAGGTCGCGTAGTGCAGGGTGCGCCACCGCTTCTGGCCGATCCGCGTCCGCATCCAGAAGCTCGCGGTGGTGATGGCCGCGAGCCAGCCGGCGATGACGCCGAGGCCCACCGCGAACGGCCGGTACGGCGCGAGGAATGGGACGACCAGCGACAGGGAGCCGAAGTGCAGGAACCCATCGAACAAGAGGCTGCCGGCATGGACGGCGATAAGGACGAGGGAGACAACGGAGAGGAACTGGTGCATTTCGAAGACGA
>CAZKZR010000137.1:0-2333 GCA_964557245.1 uncultured Anaerolineaceae bacterium
GCCATGGCCGCGCTCATGCTGTGCATCCGGTAGTTGAAGGCGAGGCTGTCAATTTTCTCCTTGAACTCCGGCAGTTCGAGTTCGGCGTAGAGCCGCTGGGGATGCGTGCCCATGCTCATCGCGCGTTCGTAGACCTCGCGGTCGTCGCAGATCAGGATGCCGCCCTCGCCGCCGGTCAGGTTCTTCGAGGCCTGGAGCGAGAACGCGCCGACGGTGCCCCACGAACCGAGGTAGCGCCCGGCGTGCTTCCCCGCGTGCGCCTGGGCGCAGTCTTCGATGACCGCCAGCCCGTGGCGGTGCGCCACTTCCATGATCCGCGTCATGTCCGCCGGGAAACCGAAGATGTGGACGACGACGATAGCCTTGGTGCGCGGCGTGATCTTCGCTTCGATCGATGCCGGATCGAGCGTGAACGTCTGCGGGTCGATGTCCGCGAAGATGGGTATCGCGAGGTTCTGGAGGATGCAGCTAACCGATGCGCCCCAGGTAAACGGAGACGCGATCACTTCGTCCCCCGGCAGCACCCCCGCGCCATGGAGCGCGAGCATGAGTGCCGCGGTGCCGCCATTGACCGCGAGACCGTACTTGCGCCCGTGCATCTCGGCGAAACGGCGCTCGAACTCGCCCTGTGTGCCTTCGGCTCCGACCGGGCAGAGGGTCTCTTCGGTGATGACCCTCGTGATGGCCGCCAGCGTTTCGGAATCGACGAGCGGCCACGGCGGCGTTGGCGCTGAGACGGCAGGTTCGCCACCGAGGAGTGCGGCAGTCTCGGACATGGCCGCGAGTATGGCGACCAGCCCGGCCCGCGGCAATCACTTCCGGTTGTACTTGCTCCCGGCGGCGTCGACGCCTTCGGTCATGATGCACTCGACCGCGTCGGCGGCGAGTTCTACTGCTTCGTCGAGGATGGTCTTGTCTTCGCCGTGCGGGACGCCCAGCACCCACGGTCCGACGTGTTCCGGGTCCCAGGTCGGCTCGCCGTTGACGTGCGGACGGCCAATGCCGACGCGGATGCGGACGAAGTCCAGCCCCTCCGCCTGTCCGATGCTCTTCAGGCCGTTGTGGCCGCCGTGACCGCCGCCCGCGCGAATGCGCAACGCGCCGACCTTCAGGTCCAGCTCGTCGTAGAGGACGATGGTGTGCTTGATGTCGGTGCCGGTCCATTGCAGGGCCTGGGTGACGGCGCGGCCGCTGAGGTTCACGTAGGTCTTCGGTTTCACCAGGGCGATTTTCTGGCCCTGGAGTTCGCCGACACCGATGGCCATGAGCGAGCCGGTGGTCTTCGGCTGGGTGTGGGCGCGTTTGGCGAGGGTATTGATAACCCACCACCCGACGTTATGACGCGTGCGCGCATACTGCTCGCCGGGGTTGCCGAGGCCGACGACGAGCCAGTCCGCCGCAAATCGCGGACCGCCGCCGCCGAGGAGCTTTCGAAACGCCATGCGGGCAATGGTTGCACGGGCAGGTCCTTGGCGCCGTTCCTCCGTGGGCTGGAACGTGATGGCAGCTTCCTCAAACTAAGAGCCGTCGAGCATCGGAAGTTCGCGTACGATGCGGGCCTACCCTCCGGAGGCACGCGCATGGCAACGCTGGAACAGATAGCAGAGTTGAAAGCCAAGATGGCCGAGCAGCGAGCGGAATTGCTTGCAGCCGCGCGCAGCCTGTCCGAGGCTGATGCGTTGCGGGTGCCGAAGGACGCGGAAGGCGAAGAGCAGTGGACTGCCCTCGAGCAGCTGGGCCACCTCTGCGAGATGGAGCGCAGCTACGACGCATGGGTGAAGCGGGCGTTGCGCGAGGACAATCCGGACCTATCGTCCACCCCCTGGCAAGGGGTCGACATCCCTATCGAGGAAGCCAACAACCACTCGGTGGATGAGATGATCCGAGCGCTGGAGATCGAGCGTGCGTACACGCTTGGGATCATCGATGCGTTACGCCCGGAGGACTTCGAACGGACGGCGACGAGCCCAATCTTCGGTACGCTGACGGTCATGCAATACCTGCGGTCGTTCTACCGCCATGACCGGCAGCACGGCGCCCAGATCCTGGGGCGGAAGAGCGATTACCAGCCGAACTTCAAGTCCGGCAAGGAGCCGAACCAGCGCAAGGCGCGGATCGAACTCGTGGCGAGGCGCCAGTCCGGAGGTTAGGCGGAGAGCCGCTCGCGTGCGGGCAAAGGTTCGAGTTGGGTGGGGATGACCCCTCGCTTGTGGCAGCGTTCGCATTCACGGACGCGTACCGCGCGTGATTCGACGTTCACGAAGTAGCGCCAGCGGTGTTCACAAGTTCCAGTCCTGTTTTCCATACGTCCACTATCGGGCTTCGTTATGAAC
>CAZKZR010000137.1:2433-5804 GCA_964557245.1 uncultured Anaerolineaceae bacterium
CCGGGAGAGATGGTGACCCAGGGGAGCTGCGCGGCGCGCACGAAGAAGGTCCCGTCTGCTTCGAACGTGGGCGGCGAGTCAGTCACTTCAGCGAGGACGCGGTCCTTCAGCGAGGCGGGTGGATCGACCTGTGGGACGACGTAGGCCATGAGGTGGAGGGCATGGCGCATGGTTGCGCGCTCAGCCTCGTTCTCGGCGAGTTCATCGAGAAGGGCATCGAACGTCGATGCGTTTCCAGGTGTGGTCATGACCGATTGCCCTCCTCTCTCGCGCTGGCGCCCAGGCGGAGCAGCGCCTCGCGGAGGGCAAGGCGGACCTTCGCGGGCTCTTCCTCAAGCGTCTCTGCGATAGCTGCGACGGACATCCCACCCGAATGGGCCAGCTCCAATGCAGAGCGCTCGAGCTGACCGAGGGATTCGAACGTGGCCCGCACCGCCGCTGCCATGACATACGTAGTGGCGGACGATGCTGATCGTTTTGGGACCGCCGCGAGGGCTTCCTGGCGGACTGCGTCGAACAGGTTAGATTCGGAATACGGCGAGACGAGGCGGCGGTACGCGGCTTCGGTGGCTGATTCCGCGAGCTGCGCATCGCCGGTGATCCGGAATGCGAGACTGAAGGCGCGGCGCTGGGTGGCAGAGAAGAAGCCATCGAGGGCATGGTCGCCCGTGACGAGCCCCGTAGCGTCCTGGTTCCCCATGAGCCGGAACGATACACCAGTGCATGGACCGGCCCAATACCGGCACTTTTGCGTTGCAAGCGCAACTGACTATAGTTACCAACCGTCCGTCATGCTGATAGATCTCCACAGCCACACCTGGCCCCGCTCCCACGACAGCGTCCTGAACCCCGATGACCTCGTCACACGGGCGAAGAGCGCCGGTCTCGACGCGATCGTGTTCACGGAACACGACACGGTGTGGGACCAGAAGTCGATCGAGGAGCTCAAGGCGAAGCACAACTTCCTGGTGCTCGCGGGCGTTGAAATCAGCACAGACGACGGCCACATCCTGGCGTTCGGAATCGATAAGTACGTGTTCGGGATGCACCGGGCGCGGGAGCTGGCGAGCTACGTGGAGAAGGCGAACGGCGCGATGGTGGCGGCGCACCCATACCGCCGGCAGATGCCGTGGTTCAGCCGCAACGAAGAGGAATACAAGACGGCGCTGGAAAAAGCATCGCGGAACCCGGCGTACCAGTACGTCCAGGGCCTGGAAGAGATCAACGGCCGCGGGAGCGACAAGGAGAACGAGTTCTCCCGGCGGCTGTGCGAACTGATGGACCTGAAGGGCACCGGCGGGACAGACAGCCACGCCATCAGCGATGTCGGCAAGTGCGCCACGTACTTCGACCGGGAGATCCACGACGAGCGGGAGCTCATCGAGGAGATCAAGGCGGGGCGGTTCTACGCCGTGGACCTTCGATCGGGTACACCGGTGGCCGCGCGCAGCTCTTCGCAAGCCTAGATGTCATCCGGCGGATGCCGGGCAGCGGGCTTCGCTTCACACTCATACACGCCGATAGTAGGATGGTGCAGGCCGAGCGGCCCACGCAGCATCCCGACGGGAAGAGGAGCCCCCTTACATGACCTACGTCATCACTACCCCTTGTATCGACGTGCAGGACCAGGCCTGCGTTGAAGTTTGCCCGGTGGACTGCATCCACTTCGATGAAGGCAAGGACCGGATGCTGTACATCAATCCCGATGAGTGCATCGACTGCGGCGCTTGCGAGCCGGCCTGCCCGGTGACCGCGATTTTCGCCGAAGACGACGTGCCTGGAGACCAGGCCGCATACAAGGAAATCAACGTCCTCTGGTACAGCGACAAGGACGAAGCGCGCGGCAAGGTGGCTGAACTCAAGCCGGCCTGAGCGAGGATCACCCGCAATGAGCGAAAGCCGCCCCCGCGGGCGGCTTTTCGTTGTCAGTTCCGCGATGTCATAACTTGACCATGGCGGGCAAGCCGATAGATTAGATTCGTTGCGCTACGTATCCGAGCGTGGCGTGGAGGCTCCTTTTCCCATGTCAGAACGTGTCATTATCAAAGCCAATCAGCGGACCATCCTCGGCAAGAAGGTTGCCCAGCTGCGCCGGCAAGGCCGCTTGCCCGCGAACGTCTACGGACGGGGCATCAGCTCCCAGGCAGTGGACATCGACGCGCGCGAGTTCGGCCGGACGATCAAGCAGGCCGGGCTTCGGGCCATGATCCAGCTGGACGTGGACGGCGAGAAGGCACCGCGGTACGTCATCCTGCGCGGTATCGAGCGCAAGGGCGGCACCGGCGAGCCCGTACACATCGATTTCTTCCAGGTTGACCCTGAGCAGCCGATCACGGCGAACGTGCCGCTGCGGCTTACCGGCGATGCACCGGCCGTGCGCGACCTCGCGGGCACGCTGCTGACGAGCATCGAAGTGGTGTCCGTGCGATGCAAGCCGCTGGACATCCCGGACTCGATCACTGTCGATCTCTCGTTGCTCAAGAGCTTCGATGTTTCGCTCAAAGTCGGTGACATCGAGCCAGCGGCAGGAGTCGAGATCCTGACTGACCCGAACATCGTGGTTGCGACGGTCAACCCGCCGCGCATTCGCAAGTAACTCGCTTCATGACCGAACTCACGTACCCGGCCGATCCCGCGGAGGCCGGGCTACGGCTGTTCCTCGGGTGGTTCGGGCCGCACTACGCCCGGAGCGCGACCGTCACCCGCGCCACCTCCGATGGAAGCGTCCTCAACGGCGAAGTAACGGTCGGGCGCCAGTGGAACCTTTCGGTCTCGGTGCTGAACACGCTTGGGCCGGACGCGACGGTGGAGTGGGAAGCGGCGCGCGCAGCTGTTGAGAAGCGGCTCGACCTCGAGGGGCGCTCGCTGGCGGTCTGGGCGCCGCGTGGTGCGCTGCTACCGACGAGCGAGCCCGGCCTGAGCCAGTTCGTCCATTCCGTGAGCGAGGCAAAGACGCTGGAGGATGGCCGGCTCGAACTTCGGCGGCCAGTCTCTCTCTACCTGCGGCGGGCGGGCACCACGGGCTCCGTGGTGACGGTGCTGGGCGGGCTTTCAGCCCATTGGGCGCAATTCACCAATCGAGTGCCCGGCACATTCATGCTCAACTCAGCGGAACTGCTGCGCCTGCCGGCTTCACAGGAGGAGCGCGACGAGCTGGCGGAGCGAATTGTGCTGGCGGCCGGGCAGCCCGACGTGGATGAGAATCAGACGGTGCGGGCGGTGGACGCCTGGACGGCGAATGAACTGGGCAGCGGCCAGGCCTGCGTCCTGGGGACGCCTGCGCCGGAGAATGAGGAATGGAGCGCTTCGCTGCGGCGAAACCTGAGGCGACTGCTGAAGGAGGCGGTTCCTCATCTCAGCACGCCTGCCGA
>CAZKZR010000137.1:5904-7548 GCA_964557245.1 uncultured Anaerolineaceae bacterium
GAAACCTGAGGCGACTGCTGAAGGAGGCGGTTCCTCATCTCAGCACGCCTGCCGATGCGCGGGCGTTGGTTGTGCTCGGCGCCGCCACGTATGCCGAGGAGGAGAAACTCTCGCTTTCACTGCGAGGGATGGACCCCACGCTCTACGCGGCCTACGACATTTTGGCTGTGGTGGCCGACGGCGTGATCAAGACCATCCTCCAGCCGCGGCGGCAGACGCTGCCCTGGGACGCACCACTTTAGCCCGGACCCAAACGTTCGCTCGCGCAAAAACCCCCTCGCCTTTCGGCGAGGGGGTTTCCGTTTTGGTACCGGTGAACGCGTGGCTAGCGGTTGAGGAAAGCCTCGCCGCGACGAGTCGCGACGTAGGCGCAGAGAACGCCAACCACGAACGGCATCACGGCGAGGGCAACGTCTCCGGCCGCGGCCGTGATGATGGTCGCGCCGACCATGATGACCACGAGGCCGGCGGCGGCAATGGGGGTGAGTTCGCGACGAATGCGAAGGATGCCGGGCAGGATGAGCCCGATGGCGCCGAGCGTTTCGCAGACGCCGATGAAACGAATGAATTCGGCGGAGAGCCAGGTGTCGGCGGTGAGGTCCTGGGCGGACATCACGAGCTTGGAGACGCCGGCCATCAGGAAAACGGCGGCAAGGAGTCCCTGGACCGTCCAGAGGCGGAAGGATTGGCTGGCGAGCGGGTTGTGGCGGCGGGAAGCCGCGCGGCTGGTGGTCTGATTGGTTGCGACGGTGAACTGCATGGCGTTGATTTCCCTTCTCTCTTGCGGGCCTCTGACCCGCCTTCTACCAACGCGTCGAACGGTTGGCGGCCAGATCGACACGCGCGCCGAGAAATTTCGAAATTTCTTTTCGAGCTCTAGCGGCGGTCGCGCCGGATGATGGGAACGGCCAGAATTCGGGCCCGGAGAGATGGAGGAGGCACACATGGCCGTCACACGCGTGGGGTTCATCGGTCTTGGGATTATGGGAGCGCCCATGGCGGCGAACCTGCTGAAAGCGGGTTTGGAAGTCACGGTTTGGAACCGCTCACCCAGCCGGACGAAGCCGCTGACGGAAGCGGGCGCAAAGGGCGCGGGCAGCCCGGCCGAAGTGGCCTCGGATTCAGAACTGACGTTCAGTTGCGTGACGAATTCCGGTGACGTCGAAGAGGTGGCATTGGGCGCGGGAGGTGTGATCGAGGGCGCGAGGCCGGGTTCCGTGTACGTGGACTGCTCGACGATTGCTCCCGAGACTGCTCGGAAGGTAGCGGCCGCGCTCGGGAAGCGTGGCGTGGACATGCTGGATGCTCCGGTTTCCGGCGGGGACATCGGCGCGCAGGCGGGCACGCTGGCGATCATGGTGGGCGGCAAGCCTGAGGTGTTCGAACGCTGCCTGCCGGTCCTGGAGGCGATGGGCAAGACTATCGTCCACGTGGGGCCGAATGGCGCGGGCCAGGTGGTGAAGCTGTGCAACCAGATCGCCGGAGGGCTCAACCTGCTGGCGGCGGCGGAGGCGATCAACCTGGCCCGGCGGGCCGGAGTAGAGCCGGAGAAAATGCTCCAGGTGGTCTCCGCGGGGGCGGCGGGAAGCTGGATGTTATCGAATCTCGCTCCGCGCGCAGTCAAAGGTGATTACGCGCCGGGAT
>CAZKZR010000138.1:0-2514 GCA_964557245.1 uncultured Anaerolineaceae bacterium
GAACCGGCATCGCTCCTCAGTCCCGGCGTGGGTGCGGCGTACGCTCAACATCCGCGGATAGCCCAGTGTTCTTCGTAATCACCCTGATCCTGCTCGCCGTCGTGCTCTCGAGTAAGACGATTCGGGATGCCGTGCCATTCGAATCGTTCCTTACGGTCGGTGTCGTGGCCGTCACAGCGCTCGCCCTGTTCCAGTTCGGGAAGTTGGGCTGACGTGAGCTACGTCGCGGCCGCCCGCGGCCCCCAGTTCGGGAGCTTTTCGAGGCAGCTCACGGGCGTTGCCCTGGTCTGCCTGGGCGCCGTGCTATCCGCGTTGGTCCTGGCGGTCATGGGGTTCTGGGCACTCCTCCTGCCCTTGTACGCCGTGGCCGCGTTCGCAGCAGTGACCCGTCCGAAGCAAACCGCGGTAGTCGCGCTTTTCGTCGCGATCGTGTTCGAAGGTGGGGCCATCGACTTTACCGGCCCGCTCAGCCAGGCCATCTATCAACTGCCGCCTGGCTGGGAAGACGCGTTCGCGGTGACAACGTCGCCGCTGGAAGTGGTCATCGTGCTCTGCGCGGCTTCGCTCACGTTCCGCGGCATCGCAGCGGGTCAGAGGATGCCCGAACTCCCGCTGGTCGCCTGGCTCATCCCATTGGCCATCTTCCTGGGACTTGGGTATGGCCTCGCAAAGGGCGGCCCCTCGAATCTCGCCTACACCGAAATGCGGGGACTTATCGCCGGGCTCGCCATCTTTGTTGTTGCCGCCCGCCTCGCCCCCGGCAACGTCGCCACCATCGCACGGGTCACGCTCGCCGCCACGTTCACGCTCGCCATCATTCTCATCCTCCGGTACTTCCTGTACGTCCGGACCGGGGCCGCTGATGTGCCCGCGGAGTTCCAGTTCGCCCACGAAAACTCGGTGCTGCTCGGCATCGGGATGCTCATCGGGGCGGCGCGCATGTTGGAGGTGAAGGAACTCAAGGCGCTCCTGGGACTCGGGCTGTATTGCGTCCTCATCTTCGTAGCGATGATTGTCACCGGCCGACGGGCAGCGACGCTCGTGCTCATCATCGGCGCGGTTTCGATGGGGGCGTTGCTCTTTCCGCGACGGCCGCTGCTGGTGGTGCTCGTCGGGATCCCGCTTCTGGCGGGCACAGGACTCTACCTGGGCGCGTACTGGAACAAGGAGTACGGCGCGGCGGCGCAACCCGCCCGCGCCATCCGGTCCGAGTTCGACCCAACCCTGCGCGATGAGTCCTCGGATAGCTACCGGGACATCGAAAAAGCCGACGTTATCGAGACCATCCGCATCAACCGGGTGTTTGGCGTCGGATTCGGCAGGCCCTTCATACAGTTCCAGTGGCTGCCAAACCTGGGCGCCTTCTGGCCGATGCAGTCCTACACGCCGCACCAGAGTGTGCTCTGGCTATGGCTGAAAATGGGATGGTTCGGCATCTCGGTGTTCCTCGGTTTCTGGGTTGTCGTCCTGAAACGCTGCCTCGAACGGATGCGAGCAAAGGGAATCCCATCCGCGGAGTGGACCATCGCCGCGGTGTTGTTCAGCGCGGCGGCCATGTACCTCACCTACGCAACTGTGGACCTCGCGATGATCAGTGCGCGCCAGATCGGCCCGATGGCGATCGTCGCGGCCATCGCGCTGACGCTTCCCCGCTTGCGCGTGGAGGACCCAACGTGACCGCGCGCGCCGCATCGCCCGTGAACCCACACAGAAAGGCCCTGCACCTTCTCCGTGGCCGCCGATTCGCCGTGCTCAGGCACCAGACGCTGCAAGTCATGCGGGCGAAGTGGCAACTTCGGCAGGCGACCTCGGTGGGCACGGTGCGCCTCACGGGTCGAGCCCGGGTCATTAACTTCGGCACCATCACATTCGCCGACCGCGTCCTGCTCGATGGTGGAACGGTGCGGCTCGAATTCGCTGCCTTCGACGGAGGGACGCTCTCGATCGGCGAGGGGACGTACATCAACTACGGCACCAACATCTCGGCCACCAGGAGCGTGACCATTGGCCGGCGCTGCTCGATCGGTCAGTACTGCATCATCATGGACAACGACTATCACGGACTGGTTGCCCGAAACGACCGCCCTCCCGGCAGACCCGTGGTGATCGAAGACAACGTCTGGCTGGCTGCGAGAGTGATCGTTCTTCCCGGCAGCCGCATCGGCCAGGGCAGCGTCATCGCCGCCAATTCCGTAGTGCGCGGGGAAATCCCCCCGCTCTCCCTTGCCGCCGGTTCGCCGGCGAAGGTCATGCGAACGCTCACCGGAGCACACTCGTGAGCCGCGTCGACGTCGTCATGGCGACCTTCAACCGCCCCGACCAACTGCGACGGAGCCTGGCCGGCCTGCAGGCGCAAACCTACCGCGATTTTTCCGTGCTCGTCGTGGACGATGCGAGCTCGCCGCCGATCGACGCCGCCATCGCCGATGACTACGCGTTCCCACTCCGCATCCTGCGACTGGAAGAGAACCGCGGACCGGGACGGGCCCGTAATCGCGGCGTGGCCGAGTGCTC
>CAZKZR010000138.1:2614-7542 GCA_964557245.1 uncultured Anaerolineaceae bacterium
GGGCGAAACGGACTGAGCAAGTTCGGCTTTGCAGCGCTCTCTCGCACCGGTCTCACCAGACCAGGGACGTGGGCGGCGATCCAGGGCGCTCGGCTGCTCCACGCACTGAACATCGCCCCGCCGGGACAGCCTCTGCTCAGCTTCGCCTATTCCGTGGAGTACGAAAGCGCGATGAAGGCGGCACTCCAGGCCGCTCCCGCCGGCGCGAGCGCGAGACCAGACCCATCGACGGGGTCATCGCCGGCCTAGGGACGGTGCTTCAACGCTGTCTCCACGGGCTCGACCTACGGTACTTCTGGACTACTCTCAGGAGCAGGCATGTGGCCGCCACTCAAGACCGTTGGGCGATGTGCCTCGAGCAAACGCTCGGCCATCGTGCGCACAGCCGGAACCTGGAGTCGGTCTCCAGCTCGCTGGGTCTCGATGTCGACATTATCCACGTCGACTATCCGGAGTCCCGCATCCGTATTCCCTGGGCCGCCCGTGGCAGCTACCAGGCCCGGAAGAAGCTGCGGGCCGCCGGCACCCGCTACTCTGTCGTCTTCTACCACACCCAGACCGTTGCCCTCCTGGCGAACACCACGAGGGCGTCCCAGAAGTTCGTGGTGAGCGTGGACGCCACGCCACGCCAAATTGATTCGATGGGCCAGTGGTACAACCACGGCACCAGTGCGAGCCCGTTCGAATCGCTGAAAGCCCGGCTCTACCGGCGGATGTTCCGCGATGCGGCGGCAGTCGTCGCGTGGTCGGATTGGGCTGCGGCTTCGCTGGTCAATGACTACCACGTCGCCGAAAACAAGATCACCGTCGCTCATCCCGGCGCTCCAGCCCCGTTTTTCGAGATCCCGCGAGCCGCGAACGAACGCAAGCCTCAGCTGCTGTTCGTTGGGGGCGATTTCCAGCGCAAGGGCGGCCCGGCCCTGCTCAACGCCTTCGAGCGATTCCGCGACCGTGCTGGGCTCACCATCGTCTCCGACGATGCAGTTCCCGAAACTCCCGGGGTGACCGTCGAGCGGGGTATTCGCCCTGCGACGGAGCGGTTGTACGCCGCCTACGCCGCTGCCGACATCTTCTGTTTTCCGACGCGCGGAGATTGCACGCCGCTGGTGTTGGGCGAGGCGATGGCCGCCGGCCTGCCGGTTATCACCACCAACATCGGCTCGAACCGAGAGACGCTCCAGGGCGGGCAGGGCGGCCTGCTGGTCAGCCCGGGCCGCGACGACGAACTGGTCGCGGCGCTGGAGCGGCTGATATCGAACGCCGAGGAGCGCCGAACGCTTGGGGAGAATGCCAGGCGCATCGCGCGACAGCGCCTCGATGCCCGGAAGAACGGCGAAAGAATCTTCGAACTGATGGGCGAGGTGGCATCGTGAGGCTGGTAGTGACCGGCGGAGCGGGGTTCATTGGCCACCACCTGGTTCGTGCCGCGGTCGCACGGGGGCACAAAGTCGCGGTTGTGGATGACCTTTCCCGGGGCAGCTTCGAGCGCCCCGGTCTCTCCGGCGCGGCATTGATCGACCTGGACATCCGCGAGACGGACCTCTGCGCCAGTTCATTCGCCGGCGCGGATTGCGTCATCCATCTCGCGGCGCAGTCGAACGTGATGGGCAGCCAATCGAACCCGGACCTGACGTTCTCCACCAACGTGAGCGGCACCTGGTCGGTCGCCCAGGCTTGCCGGATGGCAGGAATCGGCCACCTGGTTTTCACGTCGTCTCGAGAAGTCTACGGCGAGGCGCTCACCTTACCGGTGACCGAAGATCATCCGATCGCGCCCAGGAATCTTTACGGCGCGAGCAAGGCGGCCGGCGAGATGCTGTTGCGGACGCTTCCTGCGGGCGGGCCGGCCGTTTCCATCCTGCGGCTCGCGAATGTGATCGGTCCGGGTGATTCCGGGCGGGTGCTTCCTCTTTGGCTTGATGCCGCTGAACGTGGCTCCGAGTTGACGATTTTCGGTGGGCAGCAACTGCTGGATTTCGTGCCCGTCGACCTGGTGGTAGAAGCGCTTCTGGGCGTCGCTGAAGGCGAGCCACTGGCCGACCCGGTCAATATAGGGAGCGGCCGCGGCAGCACCCTGCAGGAACTCGCTAACTTCGTGATTGAAACCACTGCCTCTCGCTCGAACGTGATCCTGTTGCCGGCCCGAGGGCCTGAAGTGATGCGCTTCCAGGCGGACGTTTCGCGAATGCAGTCGGTGCTCGGCATCGAGCCCCCGGTTCGTCCCCTCGACTCTATCCGCGCGTGGTCCCGCGCATCGTGACCACCCTCATCTGCGTCAGCGCCTCCGAAGCACAAACCGCCGAACTGCTTAAAGATGGACCGCGGCGGGACTTCGCGGAACTGGCACGGGCAACAGGCGGCACGATCCTCTACGCTCGCGCGGCGAGGGCGAAGGGCTTGATGGGGCGAATCGCCGGGCCGCACGTCCGGCAGGCCTGGAACGCCGCGCGGCGGCTCCGCACCGGGGATACCGCGTTCGCCGACGGCGAACATATCGGCCTGCCGTTGCTTGGCTTTCTCGCGTTCACGCTCCGCCGGCGAGTGCGCGTGGTCATGCTCGGGCACCTCATTGATCGGCCATGGAAGCTCGGCTTGTTCCGCGTGCTAACCCGCCTCGTCCCGGCAGGAACGGTCGTCGTCCACAGCGAGCTTCAGCGCAGCCGACTCAGCGGCGTCCTCGCTGGCAGCTGGACCGTTCGGCTTGTGCCCTACCAGGTGGACACGGAGTACTGGCAGACCTCGGCACCGCTGTCCGGCGATGGCCCAATTTTGGCGGTCGGCTCCGAGAACCGAGACTACGCGACGCTACTGAAGGCGGTCGCCAGTATCAACAGGCCGGTGAAGATCGCCGCGGGAAGCCACTGGGCGCGGAAGGAATCGCAAGCGGAGGCGCTTCCGGCGAACGTTGAGTTTGTCAGCCGGCCGCTCCGTTTCCCGGAATTGCGCGATGCGTACTCCGCGGCGAGCGTGGTGGTGTTCCCCCTGCTCGATGTCGCGAACCAGTCGGGTGTCACGGGCATCCTGGAGGCGATGAGCATGGGGCGCCCTGTGGTGGTCACCGCGAACGCGGGCCAACGCGAATGCGTCACCGGTCCGCTTGTTCGCGGAGACGGGACAAACGACTCGGGTGCCACCGCAGACCGTGGTCCTCAACTCTTCGGCGGGGCCGCTGCTGCCGGGATTACCGGTCTCTATGCAGCCTGCGGAGACGCGGCGAGCCTGGAGACCGCCATCCGCAAGGCCCTTGATGACGACCAGTTCAAGCGCTCCGTAGGGGCGAACTCGCGGGTGACGGCACAGGAACACTTCTCGATCGAACGCTTCGTTGCGACGCTCGCGGAGATCCTCGCGCCCGCACCCAGGGTGGCGAGCCGCGAGGTCGTGGCGGCGCTGTGATACCCGTGTTCGGTGCATTACAGATAGCCGCCGGCAGCATCGTGCTGGCGCACGGCGGGTGGTGGACAGTTCTCTCCCTCGTTGCGCTAAAACGGCCAGGCGGGGCGCGTCCGGGCCCCAGCAACAGAACGCGCCTCGAACTCATCGCTATCGTCCCGGCCCACAACGAAGAGGGCTCCATCGCCGCGACCGTTCGGACGCTGCACGAGTCGGCGTCCTCGGCCGGCGTGCAGCTCGAAGTGCTGGTGGTCGCGGACAACTGCACCGACGCAACCGGACCCATCGCGCGAAGCGCAGGCGCGACCGTCATCGAACGCAGCGATCCGCTGAGGCGAGGCAAGCCTTTCGCACTCCGATACGCGATCGATGTGATTTCGGCGCGGCCTTCGCTTCCGGACGGCGTCCTGATAGTCGACGCCGATACCAGCGTGGAGATTGGTTTCGCTCCCGCGATGGAGGCGCGCCTGGCAGGGGGCGCCAAAGCGGTTCAGGGGTACTACGCGGGCGCGGAAGCGACCACCGACCTCGGGCGCCTCCGCCGCATGGCACTGGACCTGGTGCACTGGGCGCGGCCGCTCGGCGCTGCGCGCCTGGGCCTTGGCGCCGGGCTGAAAGGCAACGGGATGGCGTTCTCCTGGGAAGCCGTCAACGTGGCGACCGCCGCCGGGGGCCTTGCGGAAGACGCAGCCGCCACCATCGCCCTGGCCGAGCGCGGTATTGCCGTCCAGTTCGAACCGCGCGCGGTGGTCAGGGGCCTGATGGCACAGACCTACAGCGACGCCACCACGCAGGACGCCCGCTGGGAGGCCGGACGGGTCCAGGTCCAACGCCGGGCCCTGCGGGCTGCATTGAGAGCTATGTCCCGCGGCAACTTGGGAGCCGCGGCCGCCGCGCTCGAGGCTGCTTCCCTCCCGCTGAGTCTGCTCGTTGCGACTGCGTCCCTCGTGTTCGTCGCCGGGATGGTGGGAATCGGTTCCGCGACCCTCGCCGTGGCGGCGCCGGCCTCACTCGTTGCCTATGTCGCAACTGGCCTCGCGGCCGCCCGGACGCCGCCCCGAGAGTTGCTCGCATTCGCCGGCGTCCCGCGCTTCCTGCTGCACAAGTTCGGTGTGTACGCCCGCATTGGGCTCGGCCGGGCGCCTCGCGGCTGGCAGCGGACAGAGCGCGCCGGAAACTAGTCCGGGAGCCCCCAGATCGCGAAGTCCTGGGCGAAGAACGGGCCATTTGGCGTTTCTTCGCCGCGCACCCGGACGCTCATCACCCCTTCTGGGATGGGCATGAAATAGCTCCGGAAGCGGTCCTTATCGAATTCCGCAGGCTGAACGCGTGCGCCCTCCCACGTGGCGCCGCCATCGGTGCTGACCTGCACCTCTGCGCCGTTCGCCGCGAACCTCAGATTGGCGCGTTTCGGCGCCCCAGCGGAGAACGTGATCTCTGTTTGAGGCCCCGTGACCGCGCGTTGGGCGGCGCGGAGCATGGGCATGGAAATCGCAGGTTGGATGCTCACGTTGTCCCAGTGCCAGGTAGCCGGC
>CAZKZR010000139.1:0-7521 GCA_964557245.1 uncultured Anaerolineaceae bacterium
GCTTTCCGGCACCGCCGGAACGCTGATGGACATCACGGAGCGGAAACGTTCGGAGGATGAACTGATCACCGCGCGGGACGAGGCACATGCCGCCAACCGCGCGAAAAGCGAGTTTCTCTCGCGAATGAGCCATGAGTTGCGAACGCCGCTCAACGCCGTCCTAGGATTTGGGCAGCTCCTTGAGATGGCCGAGCTTCCGGATTCACAGGCGCAACAGGTGGGATACATCCTCTCGGCCGGCAACCACCTGCTCTCGCTTATCGACGAGGTGCTCGACATTTCGCGCATTGAATCCGGGCGGCTCTCGATTTCGACCGAAGAAGTTCCCCTGACGCCGCTCATCGACGACGTGCTGCGGATGGTCAAGCCGATGGCCGAGGAGCGCGGGGTGGTCTGCATTCCGTCACCGGAACTCGCGCAGTTGGGTTCGGCGAAAGCTGACCTGCAGCGCACCAAGCAGATCCTGATCAACCTGCTAAGCAACGCGGTGAAGTACAACCGCGAACAGGGGTACGTGCGGGTCAACGGCCACGTCGACCACGCGACGCACCGCGTGCGGATCGAGGTCGAGGACACCGGCATAGGCATCGCACCGGAGTTTATCGAGCGGGTGTTTACGCCGTTCGAACGGGCCGGCGCTGAGCGGACGGAGGTCCCCGGGACGGGACTGGGCCTGGCCGTTTCGCGCGCGCTGGTGGAAGCGATGGGCGGGGCCATGGGCGTGGAGTCCGAAGAAGGGCGAGGAAGCACCTTCTGGTTCGAACTGCCTGTATCCGCCTCCGGCGCCTCCGCGGGGCCGCAGGCCGGAGGAGACGTGCTCCACGATGTGCTGTACATCGAAGACAACATCGCCAACTTGAGCCTTGTGCGGGGGGTGCTCGAACACCGGAAGGGCCTGCGCGTACTGCCCGCCCTGCAGGGGTCTGCCGGGCTCAACATCGCACGTGACCAGTTGCCGGCGCTTGTCCTGGTCGACCTGCATCTGCCCGACATGCACGGAGAGCAGGTGCTCGCCGCTTTGCGGGAAGACCCTCGGACATCGGCGATTCCGGTAGTGGTCACGACCGCCGATACCACTCCCGGCGTGCGCGAACACATGCTTGGACTGGGCGCCAACGCGTTCCTGCCGAAGCCAGTGGACGTGCGGGAACTGCTTTCGCTCGTGGACCTGTGGGTGCTCGGGAAGAACG
Source organism: uncultured Anaerolineaceae bacterium (assembly GCA_964557245.1). Lineage (GTDB taxonomy): Bacteria > Chloroflexota > Dehalococcoidia > Tepidiformales > Tepidiformaceae > Amarobacter. The sequence goes on from CAZKZR010000139.1 coordinate 1,191, forward strand.
GTGCCGCGATTGAACCGGTCGCACTGGAACGGTCGGCCTGACGATGAACGAGAGCGAGTGGGTCCCGGAAGAGGCACGGATCCTGTTGGTCGATGACCAGCAGGCGAACCTGGCCCTGCTTGAGGCGATCCTGCACGAGGGCGGGTTCCATTCACTATGGAGCACGAAGGATCCACGCGAAGTGCCGGCGCTTCTCTCAGGCTTTAATCCGGACCTGCTGCTACTCGACCTGCACATGCCGCACATCGACGGATTCGGGGTGCTCAGCCAGATCCAGGCCATCGTCCCGCGGGGAGAGTACTTCCCGGTGCTGGTGCTCACGGCCGACATAACGCCGGCGGCCCGAAACCGGGCTCTCGCGGGCGGAGCGAAGGACTTTGTGCGAAAGCCATTCGACGCGACAGAGGTACTGCTGCGGTGCCGGAACTTGCTCGAGACACGGAAGCTGCATCAGCAACTTTCAGAACACAACCGGACGCTCGAAGCGAAAGTGCGGGAACGCACACGCGAGCTGGAGGCGTCGCAACTGGAGATCCTGGATCGGCTGGCACTGGCAGGCGACTTCCGCGATGACATTACGGGGAGCCACGCGCGAAGGGTTGGAACTGCGTCCGCGGAACTGGCCGCGAAACTTGCGCTGCCGGAACGGGACATCGAAGTTGTAAGGCTCGCGGCGCCGCTGCACGACCTCGGAAAAATCGGGATTGCCGACGCGATCCTGCACAAGCCGGATCGTCTAACGGCGGAAGAGTTTTCAGAGGTAAAGAAGCACACAGAGCTTGGCGGAAGGCTGCTTTCGGGAAGCAACTTCGCCATCCTCCGGGTGGCGGAAGACATTGCCCGGCACCATCACGAACGGTGGGACGGCAGCGGGTATTCCGGGCTCCGGGGCGAAAGCATCTCCGTGTTTTCCCGGATTGTGTCGGTAGCGGATGTCTTCGATGCTCTGGTACATGTGCGCCCCTATAAACAGGCCTGGCCGCACGACCAGGCGCTGGCCGAAATCGCGCGCGGGCGCGGGACGCACTTCTGCCCGGAAGTGGTGGATGCGTTTGTTGCGATGCACCGGGACTGCGACTCGCTGCTGGAGGCGGTATGAGCCATCAAACTGATGCGTGTGTGACCTGCGGGTCGGTCGCAACAGCCGCAGAGCTCTCGTTCCGCAACGAGCGATATACAGACGAGGCAAGCTGGTCCCAGACCGGCGATTACATCACCTACCTCCAGTGCCAGGATTGCTACGAACGCCTCGAGGCCTCGTTGCGCGAGGTCGCAGCGGGCGAGCGGGGCAGTGGAGACCGGGTAATGCCCCATCCGGGCGCCCGCTCCGTGCGCGGAATGGCGTCGTGCGATTTCTGCGCGGGCGCGCTTCGGCCGGAATCGGTGGTTGTCGAAGTAGTCCCGTCTGAACGGGACCGGGTTGGAAGTTGGCGCTTCAAAGTGCGTGGGCGAATGGGAAGCTTCCGCCTTTGCCGGATGTGCGCGGCGTGGGTGCGGTCGCAATCCTACGGGCGTGATGGGGCGCTGGCATCGCGCGGGCCGGACTCGACGCGAGGTTCGTGGCTCTTCACTTCCGTGCTGGACGCGATGGCGAACGAACTTTCCGGGCCTGACACGGAGGTAGTCCGCAAGAGCGTGATGGCGATGGGCGGACGCTTTTCCGAGATTGCGACGCTGAACCTTCAATCCGTAAACCCCAACACAGTGGCGTTCTTCGTGGGTTGTTCCGGGACTGACCGGGCGACCCGGTTCGTCCAGTCGCTGCCGGATAAGCTCCGTTCCCGCGTCGTCCTGGTGTCGCGCTGGGATACACAGGCGGACCTGGCCTCAGGGCTGGCGGCAGGGGCCGGTGACTTCCGGACGTCGCCGCTGTCGGCGCAGTCGGTCGCGGGGGCGATCGACCGGGTGGCGGGACCGAAGGGCTCGCGGGATAAGGCGGGACTGCTGTCGCTGGACGATCCGTCTCCTCGTTATGGGTTTCCACGGCAACTGTTGCAGGTGACGCCGAGGAAATCGGGCCCGGCGATCGCCCAGGCGATACTGCTTCGGGCTTCGGTGCGAGGGTATGACTCAGTTGGGACGCTGCCCGGTGGCGAACTCGGCGTTGCCACGTATTGCGAACCACACAGGGTGGACGAAGTCCGGCGGCGGCTCGAGTTCGTGCTCGGACGCGACTACCAGATCATGGTCCGGTCTACATCCAGCGAGAATCACTCCGAAGAAGCGCACGAGACGGGCCACCTTGTCTCGGTTGCCGGCGACGTGGTGGGTTCTGGGGTTGCGGGACTGCCTGACCCTGGCGAAGCTCCTGACGGGTTCCCGACTGTCCTTTATATAGAGGACACGCTCTACAGCCTGAGATTGATGGAAGACGCTTTCCGGCTGGCGGGCGGGCTGCACTTGCTGACGGCCGCTTCGGGGACGCGCGGGCTGGACATGGCGCAACGGTTGAAGCCGGACATGGTCCTGCTGGACCTGCATCTCCCCGATATCCAGGGCGAACAGGTGCTGCAACGGCTGAAGGCGGACCCGGCGACGGCCGGAATCCCGGTGATTGCGATTACCGCGGATGCGACGGATTCGACGCGGAGTAGAGTGCTGGCGGGTGGCGCAGCGGCGTACCTGACGAAGCCAATCAACATTCGCAGCCTGCTGGACCTCGTTCGCCAGCGGCTCAGCGCGGCCGACAAGCTCAGCGCGTAACAACGTGGAGCGACTTTCGGGACTGAATTAACGCCGCAAAGCGCGGGTTTTCCCGATGGCGGGTGGGCGAGAGATTCGTAATGTTAGGTGGAGGGCCACCGAGCGTTGCAAATCTACCGACCTGACGAACAGCAAGCTTCCTGGATTCGCCCGTGGACGATTGCGGCAGGCTATGCGGCCACCGCGGGGTTGTGGATTCTCGGCAGCGCAATAGCGATGGACAAGCTGTTCGGGCGCGATGGCGACGCGCGCAGCCTTGTAGAGCAGGTCAAGGGATACGCCTTCGTCGCGGTCACGGCGCTCATCCTGTGGTTGGTACTCCGCCGGTATGCGAGTTCCTTGAGCAAACTGCGTTCGCAGTCGGCGCGGTTGGCGCAGTTTCCGCAACTCAGTCCGAACCCCGTTGTCGAACTGGGCGCCGATGGAAGCATTGTCTCGGTGAACATGGCGGCCAGCATGGCTATCCGCGAATCTGGCGACGTTGTCGCGCTGTTGCCGGCGGAATACGCGACGATTGCGCGCGACTGCATCGCCACTGGCGAAGTGCGCCCGCAGATAGCGGTTTCGCGAGGCGGCAGAAGTTGGGAGTGGACCATGTTCCCGGTGACGCACCCATCGGGGGCGTATGCGTTCGGTGTCGAGCGCACGGAGCAGGAGCGACTGCAGGCACAAGTACAGCAGACCGCGCGAATGGAATCCGTGGGTCGCATGGCGGCGGGGCTGGCTCACGATTTGAACAACATCCTCACGGCGATCGGTGGCTATGCATCTCTCGCCTCCATGGACGCGGCGCCGGAAAGCGACACGGCCGAGGAGCTCAACGGCATCCAGACGGAAGTGGAACGAGCCACTCTGCTGGTGAAGAAGTTGCTGTCGATTTCGCGGATGCGCTCCCCTGAGAAGTCGCTCCGGCGGGTTGAAGTGGTATCGCACGTGGCGGAGCTTCGGGGGACGCTGCGGCACCTGGTGCCTTCACGGATTCAGCTGGAGATGGAACTCTGCGAGAAGCCGGCATTGGTCGACGTTGATGTGGCGGAGTTCGAGCAAGCGTTGCTCAACCTCGTTGCAAACGGCGTGGATGCCATCGACGGCACGGGTGGGGTGGTGGTGAGCACGAAAGTCACGGGTCCCGAGGTCGTGATTGGTGTCAAAGACACCGGGGTAGGAATTCCCGAGACGATTTTGCCGCGGATCTTCGAGCCGTTCTTCACGACGAAGGAGGAAGGCCACGGCACCGGGCTGGGGCTGGCTTCCGCGAACGCCTTCGTTCGTCGCAGCGGTGGGCGGATCGAAGTAGCATCGGCGCCGGGCGAGGGTACGGAGATCTCGCTCGTGCTGCCCCTGGCGAACGTGAACGCCTCGGTTGGCTCCGTCAGCTGATCGAAAAGTGGTCCGCGCGCTCACGGAAACAGAACGCATAATCAAATTATGGAATCACTGCTGTGGGAATCGACCGCGCGGCTGTGGCTGGCCCTGCCGATGGTGGCGCTTGGCTGCTGGCTGAGTGTAGCCGGGGTTTGGAGGCAAGTTCGGAGCCTTCGACTTCCGATCGAAACCCGGGGAAAGAACCACTCCTGGTTGCGCGCAATGCGGCAGATGATCCAGGGGATGTCGCTCGTCGCGATTGGACTGGGCTGGGCATTGCAGCTGCCGGTAATGATTGCCGCAGGGGCGATCTTCGGGTTCGAAGAGACCATCGAAACGAGCATCGCCACCTGGGCGTTGAAGCAGGAGGCCGAAGGCCGGGACGGATTCGCTTCCCCGCCGAGAGAGAGGAAGCTTGAAACGCGCGGGCCGCGAGTCTAGATTGAGGCCCATTCCGGGATGCCGGACACGTTCGCCGGGACGTCAAGGAGACTCATCCAATGGCAGACACCACGACGCTCAGTTTCGACCCAGCAGCATTGCGCGCGAAGTACCGCGAGGAACGAGACAAGCGTCTGCGCGCCGACGGCAACGAACAGTACCGTGAGGTCAGCGGAGATTTCTCGCGTTTCGCTGAGGACCCGTACGCGGCGCCCGTGGAACGCGAGCCGCTGACCGACGAGGTAGACGTGGTCATCATCGGCGGCGGCTTCGGCGGGTTGCTCGCGGGCGCCAGGTTGCGAGAAGCCGGGCTGAACAGCATCCGGATCATCGAGAAGGGCGGCGACTTCGGCGGGACCTGGTACTGGAACCGCTACCCCGGCGCGCAGTGCGATATCGAGGCGTACATCTACCTCCCGCTGCTCGAAGAAGTGGGGTATCTGCCGACAGAGCGGTACGCGCGCGCTCCAGAGATCATGGAGTACAGCCGCGCGATTGGCCGGAAATTCGATTTGTACCGGGACGCGCTGTTCCAGACGCAGGTAACGGAGATGCGCTGGGACGACGAGGCATCGAAGTGGGTTGTCACGACGAACCGCGGGGACCGGATGCGGGCACAGTTTGTGGCGATGTCCAACGGGCCGCTGAACCGTCCGAAGTTGCCGGCGATCGACGGCATCGAGACGTTCAAGGGACACACGTTCCACACCAGCCGGTGGGATTACGAGTACACGGGTGGCAACGCCTACGGCAACCTCGAGAACCTGAAGGACAAGCGTGTCGGCATTATCGGAACGGGTGCGACCGCCGTTCAGTGCGTGCCATTCCTTGGCGAGGCGGCCAAGCAGTTGTTCGTCTTCCAGCGCACGCCTTCATCCGTGGACGTCCGTGGAAACCGGCCGACAGATGCGGAGTGGGCGGCGTCACTCGAACCGGGCTGGCAGCGCAACCGCATGGACAACTTCAACATCCTTGTGAACGGCGGCCACCAGGATGAGGATCTCGTGGCGGACGGCTGGACCGACATTTTCCGCAGCCTCCGCAGCGTGCGGCCCCACCTTTCCGGTCCAAATGCGAGCGCCGAAGACTTCGCGACGGCACTCGAACTCGCGGACATGGAGAAGATGGAACAGGTCCGCTCGCGAGTGGACTCGCTGGTGCAGGACCCGGAGACGGCGGAAGCACTGAAGCCGTACTACCGGCAGTTCTGCAAGCGGCCAACGTTCAATGACGAGTATCTCCAGACGTTCAACCGGCCGAACGTGAAACTGGTGGACACGAAGGGCCGCGGCGTTGACCGGGTCACCGAAAACGCGGTCGTCGTCGACGGGATCGAGTACGAAGTCGACTGCCTCATCTTCGCGACGGGTTTCGAGGTTGGCACCGGGTACACCAGGCAGAGCGGCTACGACGTCATCGGGCGCGGCGGCGAGCATCTTTCGGATAAGTGGCAGGAGGAGTTGCAGACGTTCCACGGATTCCAGAGCCACGGATTCCCGAACTGCTTCTTCATGGGCCTGACCCAGGGGGCGCTGACTCCGAACTTCACCCACATGCTCAACGAGCAGAGCAACCACATCGCGTACATCATTGGGCAAGCCCGGCAGGCCGAGGCGAAGACGGTGGAGGCGACCGCGGAGGCGGAGCAGGACTGGGTGGAGACGATCCATCGAACGGCGATGAATAACGCCCAGTTCCAGATGGACTGCACGCCCGGCTACTACAACAACGAGGGCCAGCCGCGGCAGGGGAGAGGATTTATCACCGGTCAGTACGGCGGAGGGCCCGTGGAGTTCTTCCGAATCCTGGAAGAGTGGCGGAA
>CAZKZR010000140.1:0-7494 GCA_964557245.1 uncultured Anaerolineaceae bacterium
TTTGAGAAAGTCTTCGAGCTGGGCCGCGGGAACGAGGTTGGGGTCGTCCCAGATGCCTACCAGGGCGTCGTAACCCGAGATCTCTCGCTCTTCTTCGAGTTGCTTTTCAACCAACTCCCGCACTGTCGCGCTTACAGACTTGCGTCGCCGTCTTGCTGCCTGCTCAACGGCTCTGACAGTATCCTCAGGCCACGTGATGGTTGTTCGCTTCACCTGTGGGATCTTAGCACACTGCATACTGCATACCGGAGCAATCTGATGTCCCTCGAAACTCGCATGTTCGGCCTCTGGGCCAGCCCCGTCTCTTCCTCAGCGTTGGCTGCCGGCCTCCGGCTCGGCGAACCGTGTTGGGACACAGATGGAAAAACGCTCGGCTGGATCGAAGGACGTTCGGATAAGGGCGTCATCGTGGTGCAGGACGCAGACGGCGGGGCGACGCGCGACCTCACCTCCGACCTCTCAGTGAGGGCATTCATCGGCTACGGCGGAGGCGATTTCACGCTGTCGCACGGTGCGGCGTACTTCGTGGCCCAGGCAGACCAGCGGATCTACCGGCAGGAGCTTTCCGGCGGCAGCCCAAAGCCGATCACCCCGGCGTTCGGGGCGGCTTCCACGCCGCGCGTTTCACCGGACGGGAACTGGGTTGCATACGTCCACACGTACGAAGACGTGGACTCCATCGCCGTCGTGGACTCGCAGGGTAAGCACTGGCCCCAACGGCTGGGAGAGGGCAGGGACTTCTACATGCAGCCCGCCTGGCATCCGTCAGGCGACCGACTGGCCTGGGTGGAGTGGGACCACCCGAACATGCCGTGGGACGGCACCGAGCTGCGCATTGCGCGCCTCGGCTTCCCCGAAGGCGGGTTACCGGTCCTGGCGGGGTCTGAAGTTGTCGCCGGCGGACCCCAGACGGCCATTTTCCAGGGAACCTTCGCGCGAGACGGACGCTCCGTCCTCTACGTGTCGGACGAGACGGGATGGGGCCACATCTACAGCCGGGACCTCGCCTCGGGCGCGACGCGTCAGCTGACCGGCGGCGAGTTCGAATTCGGCACCCCGGCATGGGCGCATGGGATGAAGACCTTCTCCGAAACGAAGACCGGCGGGGTCGTCGCCATTAAGCAGCGCGCCGGCTTCGCCTCATTGATCGCCGCAAACCCGGGCGGCTCAGAAGTTGAGTTGAGCGCCGGAAGTGACTATGCGATGTTCCAATCGCCGGACGTTTCGCCCGATGGTTCGCGCGTTGCCGTCATTGCCAACGGCGGCCGGCAGCCCACGCGGGTGGTCGTGTTCGGTCTCGATGGCGTGGAGCCTCACTCGGTGCGCCGCCGTGCGGACGGCGAATCGGTCCCGAAAGAGTCGCTCTCGCAGCCGGAGCCGTTCAGCTGGACATCCTTCGATGGCGAGCAAGCGCAAGGCATCTACTGGCCCCCGGCGAGCGAGCGGTTCGAGGGCTCGGGTGCTCCGCCGCTGATCGTCCTGCCGCACGGCGGTCCCACCAGCCAGGTCTACGGGACGTGGCATCCCCAGGCCCAGTTCTTCGCTACCCGAGGCTACGCGGTGCTCTGCCCCAACTATCGGGGCAGCACGGGCTACGGCCGCGACTACATGCTGAAGCTGCGGGAGAGCTGGGGCATTTACGACGTCCAGGATTCGAAAACCGGCGCCGAAGCCCTTGCCGCTCGGGGGCTCGCCGATCGCTCCCGGCTGGTGATCATGGGCGGCAGCGCCGGCGGATACACCGTGCTGCAGTCGCTCGTTGAGATGCAGGGGTTCTACAAGGCGGCCATCTGCATGTTCGGCGTGGCAAATATGTTCACCCTTGCCGCAGACACCCATAAGTTCGAGGCCCGCTACCTCGATTCCATGCTTGGGCCACTCCCGGAGGCTGCCGCGGTTTACCGCGACCGCTCACCGATCTTCCACGTCGACAAGATCAAGGACCCGATCGCCGTCTTCCAGGGCGAGATCGACCGGGTCGTGCCGCGAGAACAGAGCGACGTCATCGTTGCCTCGCTCCGCGCGCGGGGCGTGCCCCACGAATACCACCTGTACCCCGGCGAGGGCCACGGCTGGCGCAAGCAGGAAACCATCGATGCCTTCTACAAGTCCGTCGAGTCCTTCCTGAAGACATACGTCCTCTTCGCCTGAGTGCCCCAGAGCGTGCTCCTGCAGGTACTGGCCGGCGCGGCGGGGCTCGCATTGGAACTGGTGTGGTGCTTCGCCTACCTGCGACGAATCGAGCTTCGGACGCTCCGCGCCGCCAGCAGGAAGATCGGAGTTCCCGTCCGGCGGGTCGGAAGCCACTGGCACGCCGAACCCGGCGGCAAAAAATTGACCGGCCTCTGGGTCACCCTTCTGGAGGCCGCATCCCTCCTGTTCCTGCTCGTCCTGCCCTCTGTGCTCATCCTCGCCGTGACGTTGCTTCTCGGCGTCGCGATTGCGGGCTGACGCGTCGCGCTGGACGCCAACGGCCGGCCATTTCACCCTATCCCGATGCGCTTTCACGAACGTCTGCAGGCCCGGCGCTTCGCTGTTGCGCTCGAAATCACGCCGCCGCAAAAGGCGCTCTCGAAAGTGCTCCTACGACGCGCGCGCCTGCTCGATGACCACGTCCAGGCGATAAACGTCATCCAACGGCCGGGGCGGCAATCAAGCCTCGATGCCTCGCTCGAGCTGATTGCCGGCGGCATTGAGCCATGCTGGCACCTCGTCACTCGCGGCCGAGGGCGGCACGAAGTCGAGGTGGAACTCGAGCGGGCGCGAAGCGGAGGCATCAACCAGGTTCTCTGCATCCTCGGTGACCACCCGGCCGACGCCGCGGATGACCCGGTCACCATTCGGGAAGTCATCGGCATGACACGCGCTGCACTTCCGCAGGCGGTCATCGGGGCGACGCTCAACCAGTACGGCCGGGACGAAGCGGCGGTGCTTAAGAACCTCCTCCCGAAGCTCGCCGCCGGGGCCTCGTACGTCCAGACCCAACCGGCCTTCGATGCCGCCGCGATCGAGCGTTACGCGGACCAGATTCACCAACAGTTCCCCGAAACCCGCATCGTCGCGATGGCGATGCCGCTCCTTTCTCTCGACGCCGCCAGCAAGATCGAGGAACGCCTTGGGATCCACCTGCCCGCCGCCTTGCGCGAGGTGCTCGCCACTGGCGACGAGTCGGCCGCGTGGGCGGCGTTCGCAGCCACCCTGGAGCGCCTCGTTCACTCTCCCGCCATCGATGGCGTGGCGATCATGACCTTTGAAATGGATGCGACGGACGAAACGGGCGCGAGGATCTGCGATGCTCTCCGCAGTTCCGGCGCACTCGACTGAGAGGCCTGCATGACCGTTGACCTGAGAATCGCGACCTTCAACATTCGGAATATCACTGACCGCTACGCGGAGCGCGCCCCGCTGCTCGGGGCCGCTTTCGCAGCAATTGATGCAGACGTGATTGGCCTGCAGGAAGTGATCCTCAGTGACGGAGGCCCGGGCAAGCCTCGCCAGGACGACTTTCTTTCCGGGCAACTCCCGGAGCGGCATTACAAGAGCGTGGTCTCGACCCATGCAACCCGAACGTACTTCAGCAACGCCATTCTTTCGGCGGTGGGCCAGGTACAGGTGCACGAAGAGCTTCGCCTGAGCACCGGACGTTCGGCTCATCGAATCCTGGTTCTCATCGGCAACACCACGTTCTGGTTCGCCAACACGCATCTCCATCACAAGCCGGAGGAGCCGTTGGTCCGCGAAGAGCAGGCTCAGGCCATCTGCGCCTGGATGGCAGAGGCGCCGCGGGCAGATGCAACGTTCGTCGTCGGTGATTTCAACACGCCGCCCTTCGAGCCTGCGTACGCGGTGATGACGGGCGCCGGCTACCGTTCGGCGCACCGGGAGTTCCACGGCGAGGAGCCCGCCGTCACCTGGCCCTCAGGAATCCAGGCAGAAACCATGGACGTGGACGGCGACCCCAACTGCCTTGACTACATCTGGTTCCGTGGGGCTGTGAGCTTCCGGGACGTGCGTCTCGCTGCCAATGAACATCCTGCGAACGACCCTACTATCTACCCGAGCGATCATTTCGCCATCGTGGCCGAAGTCAGCGTCGGCTAGCGGGGGCGTGCCCTCAAGCGAATCAGTGTTCCTCCCGATAATGCCTGCACATGAATGGTTCAGGCTGCCCGTGCTGCGGCCGCGAAGTCGTCGCGGATTGGGAGTTCGATATCCGGCCGCTGCGGCTGTACCGAACGTGGCGGCCTGACGCTCACCGCACCGGCAGCACCGTTCCTCTCTGCCAGGGCTGTGCCGAATGGCTTGGCGGACTCGCCGCCGCAGCGCGCATGCCCGACGGCAGCCACCGGGTGCTAGGCGGGCCAAGCGCCGGAAACCGGAAGCTCGTCTTCGAAGATCAGTGCCAGGTTTGCTGCGAAATGCCCTCCGGAAGGGCGGCCCGGCTCGTCTGGGTAGCGCCGTCCGGCCAGAGGCTGGAATTGTTCGCATGCACCGGTTGCGAGGCGTGGCTCACCGCCCTCGCCAGCGACGGTCGGACGGTTCGGGGCGCCGGAGACCGGGATATCGACGGCCCGTACGGCAACTGGCCCCATCCGAACTTGCGCGGGCTGCATGTCCGCATGGATATCGAAGACCACTCGACGCGGTCGCTTGTCGCTGAGACTTGCCGGGCAATGGGCATGGAGGTCACGAACGGAGACGCGGATATTCTCCTCACCCAGGCGACTCCCGGAGGCCACGCCGCGCGGACCATTCGCGAACGCAAGGGCCTGGACCTTTCGGCCATCGTTCTGGCCGGCTTGCGGGCCCGGCGAGACCTTGCCCAGGCTCTGGAAGGCGGAGCGCGCACCTGGGTAACCATGCCCGTGACGCCCCAGCAGATCACGGCCGCGCTCTCCCGTGCCACCCGTGGAGAAGGCGGAGCCTGGGACCAGGAGACCTGCCTGCAGCTCATCGATCCGTCGAGGCTCGAACGCCCGGTGGTCATCTGCCAGCCGCTGCCTGGCGCCGACCTGTTCGAACTTGCCTGGCTACTGAAGAGGTTCGCGCGCGGTTACGACGAGCTCTATTTCCACCAGGGGAACATCCTCGTCGTTCCGCGAGCGCCCACCGAACACGTGGGTTATGTCGCCGAACGCCTCGCCGTACTGGTTGACGGACGATGCACGTTTAGCGTGCGCCAGCCCGGTCAGCTGACTCCCGCCATTCGCTTCGAAGCTGCCGGTTAGCGCCACACGAGAGCGGAATACGGCGTTTCACCTAGTGCCTCCGGCGATGGCCGGGCGCATGCTGGGGCCTGAGGTTCGTGATGTACGCTATCCGGGTTCGGGCTGTGGATGGGTTGATTGAAGCGACGTTCAGCGGACACCTCTCGCCGGAAGAGGCGCTGCGCGCGGTCGCGCAGGCGTTCACCCTTGCCGAAGCAGGGGACATCACCCTGGGAATCGGCGATCTGACAGGCATTGGCCGGCAGTCCTCGAACATTGTGGTTCTCGGCGCAGCTTTCGCCGCCAAATTCAAGGACACGCAGCGGCTCGCGGTTGTCTGTTCCACGGAACAGTTGGCGTTCTGCCGGCGGCTGGCGCGGCTTTCGTCGTTCGACGGCCGTCTCGGCATCTTCACTCGCGAGGCCGACGCCACGCAGTGGCTCGCAACGAGCGTCCCATCGGGCCGGATTTCAAGCACCGCGCAGCGGCACCTGGCGGGTGAGCCGCAAGCGGCGCCCGCGACCACCCCTGTTCTGGAACGGCGCAAGGCCGCCTCCTAGGCTGAAGGCGGGATGACCGTCGCCGCGCCGTCCACCACGAGCTTCCCATCCTGGTTCGTCACGGTGGTCTTGAACTTCAGCCACTTTCGCTGTTCGAGCTTTTCCGTGCATTCGACGCGCGCGGTAATGGTGTCGCCGATGAACACCGGGCCCCGGAAGGAAAGCTCCTGGCCAAGGTAGATGGTGCCAGGCCCGGGCAGTTTCATCGCAAGCACGGTGGAGATAAACGACCCACTGAGCATTCCGTGCGCGATCCGCTGCTTGAACATTCCGTCCGCGGCCGAAACCGCGTCAACGTGCGCAGGGTTCAAGTCGCCGGTGATTCCGGCAAAGAGATAGATGTCGGTCTCGCTCATCGTCTTGGTGAACGAGGCGCTATCGCCGATGCTGATTTCGTCATAGGTAGGCATGCGGGAAGCATGGCCCAGGGGCGCAATCCAGCATAGAGCCGCCGGCTGGTCAGGGGGTGGGCAGGAACAGCTGGTACTTGCCCGCCACCGGGCTCCCGCCGGTCAGCGGGGCCTCGACAATCAGGGTCATCGGCCCTGTTGTGGCGCCTACGCTGTTCTTGATGGCAATAACGAGGCTCAGGTTTCGGCCCTGGCCAGAGGAAACGACGACTTCAGACCGTCCGCCGAGTGTGGCGAGAGGGACGAAGCTCTGGCCCGCCACGGCAAGGGTGGCATTTCGCACGTTCACCTGGCCGAACTGCTTCGAGCCGTTGGCCACCCAGAGGTCGATGAGCACCACGTGGGTCATCCCGCCCTGTTCGGCCTTGTTCACCGATGAGGCGAGCCCATAGGCTTCCTGGCCGCCCGTAGCCATCAGGATGCACCGGAAATACTCGACCGGGTACACAGCCACGCGCGTCGCCTTGATCGAGACGCCGGTTATCGACTGTTCGACCGAGACCGGAGTCGTGGATTCCTGCATCTCGCCGCATTGCGTGGGCTGGCGCTGCAGAGCGGGGTCTACCGTGGGCGAAACGGTGGTAGACGGTGTCGAGCGGACCCCGGCGACGTCTGAGGTGGCCGTATTTGAACCCTGCGCGGACTGTTGGCCGGAGTTAGCGGCGCCAGTTGGAGAAGCAGCGGGTGTCTGAGCGGCCTTTGTGGGCAATGCCGTCGGAGAGGACGCGATTGCGGTGGGGCTGATATTGGACGTTGAGATGACGGCCGCTGAGATGTCTTCGGCGTGCCCGCTGGTGCCCTGGGGCTGGACGCCGATGGCGATCGCCAGCATGCCAACGACGATCGCGGCAGGGAGCGCGTACTGGGGCTTCTTCAGCCTTTCCAGGAGCGCATTCGCATCAAAGCCGGACCGCGGATTTCGGGGCGCTTGTTGCACGCTTTCACCCTAACGCTCGGTGGCCCGCACTCAGTATGCGGAAATCCCTTAAGTCCGCTCGTGCGTATTCCTATCTGAGCACCTCCAGGGGGTGGTGGCCGACGATCGCCGCTGACGGCCGCGTTCGTCCACGCCGGCGCCGGGCGAGCGACCCGGCGCCGCTTCTCACGGCGGAGCGGGAGATTTCCAGCCGTCGAGCCGCCCATCCGCCGTAGACTGGTACTCCGTGCCAGCATTCAACCCTTTCCGGCCGAATTACATCGAAAACCCGTATCCGATCCTGGACCGGCTGCGCGCATCAGAGCCCGTTCACTGGAGCGCCGATCTCGGGGCGTGGATTGTGACGTCCTACGCCGAATGCCTGCGCATCCTCCAGGACG
>CAZKZR010000141.1:0-7383 GCA_964557245.1 uncultured Anaerolineaceae bacterium
GATGGTGTCGGTGAGGTAACCGCTGGTCGCGTTGTCTTCGAACTGGAAGTTCGGACGTTTGTCCACGCCCAGGATGAGCAGGTTGATGCGCTAGTTGAACACGCTCGAATCACTGGGTGGCTGGATGTTGAAAAGCGGGTTATCCAGGGAAGCGAGCGGGCGAAGGATCCCGATATTCGTCAGGTCCTTGCCCGGGAACAAGGCCGGCGTGACGCGGGCGAGCAACGCAATGCTGGAGTAGGTAGATGCCAGGCCGAAGGTGACGAGCGCGAAGACGAAGAGGATCCGCTGCGAAGCGGTGAAGTTCTTGCGAGCGGCGGGACGGGGGCGCGAACTAGCCCGTACAACGGGCACCGTTACGGTCGAATCTTCGATCCGTGTCGCCACGGCACTCAACCTACCGGTGGGCATCGCTCACGGTCAATGGTGATGAGGACAGGGCGGCTTACCTAGTTCGAACCGGGTATGACGAAGTCCTGGCCGACCACCACCATGATGTCCGGTGTGGCCGTATCGCCGTCGGGCACGATCTGGGAGACGACCCTGCTTTTCGGAAGGTTCAGCCAGCTAGCAATGTCTTCGGCGGCTTTGCGATGGGACTCGCGGCTCAGCACGACGGTGGTCTGCGCCTGCTTCGGCAAGTCGCTGCCGTAGAACACTGTGGGCAGGCCCTTGGAGTACACCAGGAAGCGGCCGAGCGCGGCGGTGCGAGAGGCGCCGAGCGTGGGATCGCCGTAGGCGTTCTCGATTTCCACCGCGGCATCGGCGTACCTCGTTACGGGGAACGCTCGGGCCAGCCAGTACTGGACGTTTTCGGGAACCCATTGAAGAACCGCCGCCCCCGCCTCGGTGGTGTAGGGGATCATCGTCGGCACGCCATCCACCGGGTCTCCGACGGAGTAGGTCTGCATCGAGCCGTTGGTCATGCGGAGCAAGTCGGCCATCGGCAGCATCTGGGTGCGCGGGATGTCCGTCTTCACCAGGCCGTTGTAGGCGTCCCAGAGGTCCACGGGGTTCCTGCCGATGATGCCGGAGGAAAACGACTTCTGGAGCGCGGCTTTCACCACCAGCTGCTGACGCTTGACCCGTTCGAGGTCGCTGTCCTGTTCGCGGTGGCGGCCAAAGGCCACGGCATGGTACCCGTCGAGTTGTGTGGTCCCGGCGGGGAACGAGACGTACTGTGCGTTGCGGTCATCGTCGGAGTAGTACCAGGTGTCCACGGAAAGCTCGGGCGGGATGTCCACGGTAACCCCGCCGATGGCGTCGACGAGGTCTTCAACGCCCTTGAAATCGAGGATGACGTAGTAATCGATGGAGATGTTGAAGTTCTCTTTGAGGTCCCGCTTCACCTGCTCGACGCCGGAAGAGCGGCTGCCGCCATCGCGCACGCCAACGCCATAGGAGGTGTTGATGCGGTCCTGGTAGGGACGCCCGCTCTTCGGCGTGATGTCGATCTCCATGTCACGCGGAAAGCTCAGGAGGGTGGTCTTTTTCGTCACCGGGTCGGTTGAGGAGACCATCACGACATCGGTGAGGTAGGCGCCGTTTCCATCGTCCTTGAATTCGAACTGAGGCCGCTTATCCACGCCGAGGATGAGGATGTGGATGGGATCGGTGAAGCTGCCGGAGGCAGACGCTTCCGGGACACTCACAACCTTGTCCAGGGCAGCGATCACGGCGACGTTTTTGAGCGAACGGCCGGGGAAGAGTGCGGGTGTAACGCGCGAGAGAAGGGCGACGCCTGTGTAGCTGGTGGCAAGGAAGAAGGTGACAAGGGCGAACGCAAAGAGGGCGCGCTGGCTACCGGTTGCTAACGGCGCCCCACGAACCCCACGCGTCCCACCACGCCGTACAGCGTATTGACCGCTCGCCATATCCATCCACCCTAGGCGAGCCGCTCAGCGAGGGTCAATCCGCGGTTAGCCCGAATTGACCGCATTCCCTACCCCATTCCAAGCTCGTGCAACCGGTCGTCGTCGATTCCGAAATAGTGGCCCAATTCGTGCAAAACGGTCTTGCGCACCTGGTCACGGACCTCGTCGTCCGACTCGCAAACCGCCTCGATGTGCTCCTGGTAGATGCTGATCTTGTCGGGCGCGACGAGGTTGTAGAACTCGCCCCGTTTGGTCAGGGGGATGCCGTGGTAGAGACCAAGCAACAGCTTTCCCGGGCCAATCCCGGCGACCTTGCGGTCACGCGCTGTCGGCCGCCGTTCGATCACGATGTCGACGTTGTGGACGGTGCGCACGAGGTCCGGCGGCAGCAGCGCCACCGCCTCACGTACCAGTCTTCGGAACTCCGAGCGTTCCAGCGGGTTACCGCGGGGTGGGGGAGCGGCTCCAGAGCGTTTTGAACCCGTCCGCGCCGAGGACCGCTGCTTTCTGGTGTTCGTTCTCGAGTCGGACCAGCTCCGCGAGCGCCTGCTCCGCCTCGCGCACGCTCTCCGGGTGGCCACTGTCGACGAGCCGCTGGTTTACCTCGCGCCATGCCTCGGTATCGCCGAGCGAACGCGTGAACCGGGGCCAGTAGACCATCACGATCTTCTCCGGGTCGCGGAAGCGCGGGCGAATCTTGCGCAGATTCGCGTACCGTTCCTGCACGCTCTTCACCGGGTTCACCAGCCGGACGGCGGGGCCATCGATGTCGCTGCAGCGGAAGTCGAGCAGAAGGCGCTGACCGACGGTCACGAACCGGAGTACCACGACTTCGTGACTGCGGATCGTTGATGCGATCTCCGCGAGATCGACGTTGTAATCGTTATCCACCGTCGGCGAGTGTACGGTTTGCGGCCGAGCAGGGCCACTGCCTGCGCGGCTATCCCCCCAATTGCAACCAAGGCGGTGCGCGCTCCGGTCGACTCTTCAAGGGATGGCCCTGTTCTCCCGGTTCTCAACGCATCGAAAGGTCGAGCACCTCATCCGGAACGGCGTGGGTGTGCGCGAGGCGTCCTGGGACATCCCCGGATATGGCGCCGAAGCGAAGGACGCGCTGGTGGACGACGTGATCGACTGGGTGCGCGCGGCGATGGGCGAGATGCGCCGGCCTTACGGGATCGACCACGTGGCGCTGGCGCTGGCCGCCCGCGATGAGCGCGGCACGGTGCTCTGCAGCAACAGCCTCGGCGTCCTCCGGCCGGCCAGCTTTTACGCCAACGAAGGCCCGGAGCAGGTGCGCGCTTTCCTCGGTGACGCGGAGCGCGCGATGCGCGGCCAGCGCGGCGAAATGGTGGGCGCGCTGCTCAGCCTGGGCGACATCGCCTTCGAGCTGAAGTCCCGCGCGGCGTGACTTGCGGAGACAACGAGATCAACGCAAAGGACGCAAAGAACGCAAAGAGCACCAAGATGGTCGCCTGGCCTTGCGCAGTGGATTGAGGAAGGCCATAGGGCGAAGGTTCGGAGCCCCTCCCGATCTTGGCGTCCTCTGCGTTCTTTGCGTCCTTTGCGTTCACAACAGCGAACCGCCGGCTAAATGGCCAGAGCTACCGGACATTCTCCGTTTCCCGCTCAGTCTGTACACTTCCGCCCATGACCAGCGTCTCCAACCCCGAGCAGGCTCGCGCGCGCATCCAGGACCAGATCGACCGGATTGGACGGTTGCGCGGGAGCGGCCCCAACCCGTTCGACTACAACCAGTGGGATGACCGCACGGTGGAAGTGCTTCGGGCGGTGTACGGCGAGGGTTCGGTGGAACTGGAGCGGTACTACCAGGCCGCCGGCAAGCGCGGCCGCCTTCCTGGCGTGCGCGGTCAGGCGGAGAACATGACCCTCAACATCCATGGGCCGTGGGGCATCCGGGCGCGGCTCGAGCGCGCCGAGACGGTGCTCAAGGCCCTTTCCGGGTCACTTTCCTAGCGTTTCGAGGCCCCCGGGGACCAGGTTGATTCCGGGAAACCGCTCGTCGAGTTCGGTGCCCAACTGCGCCAGGCGTGCCGAATAGGCCGCGCCGCGGATGTCCTCGGTCGTCATGATGATCGCGTCCTCGCGGTTGTCCGAGTAATAGCGCTTGCGTTCCCCAACTTCGTAAAACCCGTAACCGCGGTAGAGCGCGCGCGCTGCCTCGTTGGATGCGCGCACTTCGAGCGTGGCGGAGCTCATCTCGTGCTGGATCGCGACGTGCAGGAGGCCGTGGACCAGGGCGCGCCCGTAGCCGTGGCGGCGCTCCTCCGGGACCACGGCGACCGTCACCACGTGGGCTTCGTCGACCATTAGCCAGAGCCCGGCGAAGCCCGCGATCGCATCCTCGCGGGGCTTCCGCAAGACGAGGTAGCGCGCCATCGCGTTCTGGGTCAGCTCACGTTCGAAGGCCGTGGCGGGCCAGCCGGAGGAATAGGCGGCGCGTTCCACGGCCATCACCTCCGCCATGTCCTCGCGGCGCATCATGGCGAGCCTTGGGGCCGTTGGTTTCACAGTGGCTTCTATCTTCGCCATGTTTCCGGAATGACGCATCCGGGCTGCGCCGCCGGGCGCGCCCTGCCGATAACCAGCCTATGAGCGCGGTCCCTCCGCCCGGCACGCCTGTCGTGCTCGTCCAACGCACAGCGAACCCTCGCCAGTTCCAGGGGGAGCTGATCGCCTTTCGCGATGGCACGATGGCGGTCCGAATAGCCGACGGGCCCCGGACCTGGGACCCCGCGACGGCCTACTCGGTGATCTGGGGCGCGCCGGGGTCTCGAAGCATCTGCAACGTGAGCTTCGTCGCCTGCAAGGATTCGGCCGTCGCGTTCCGGACGGTGTCCGCTCTTAAGCCGATCGACCTCCGCCGGGACCAGCGGTTCAACTTCGAGCTGAACGTTGAGGTGCGCTCGGTGCTGGGCACCTCCCGCCAGACCGGCCGTCTGATCGACATTTCGGCGGGCGGCGCCGCGGTCGCGGTGGATGCGCGGCCAGGCGGCAGCCAGGTGGAAGTCGGCCTGCAGGCGAACGGCTACGCGGCCCGGCTGCTGTGCGACGTGGTGAACAGCCATGACAGCGGCGACCAGACCGTGCTGCACCTGCGCTTCAAAGATTTGAGCCCGCCGCAGCAAGCCTTCGTCCGCAACCTTGTTGGCCGGCTCGTCGAATCACAAGCCTCCTGAAGGAAGCGGCCGTACTATCTGCGCGTGACCATTTCCCTCGAACAGATTTCTCCCGGCAGCCTCACGTATGACGCGGGCGATCCAGTGCTGGAGCACGCCGCGGCAGAACTGCGCGCGCACCTTCGCCCTGGGCCCGGCGCCCGCTGCGGCGTCACGTTTCGCGTGGCCCCCGGAGAAGTGGCAGGCGACGGTTTCGAACTCCGCGCTTCTCCGGAGGAGATTGCGATCGCGGGTGGCAACCCACGCGGCGTGCTCAACGGCGTCTACGCGCTGCTCGAACACCTGGGGTACCGCTGGGTCCGGCCCGGCAGTGAAGGGACGCGCTGGATCGCCAGCCGCTCCCTGGGCGAGGGCAGGCAGCGGGAGGAGCCGTTGTTCCCGACGCGCACCCTCATCCTTGGGAACGACGCGCTCCACGATGCATGGCCGGAGTGGATGGAATTCGCGAGCCGAAACCGCTTGAACAGCGTGTTCTTTCACGACACGCCGCCGAGCGTGCTGGACCGCGGCAGCGCGGCACGGCCTGCCACCCTCGAAGGCATCGCCGCGGACGGCAAGGGCTGGATGTTCGAGCGTTGGGATGCCGACGGCCCGGCGATCGTTGCCGAGGCGGCGAAGCGCGGCATCACCCTCCAGTTCGGCGGGCACCACCTGCCGGCGTTGCTCCGGAGGGACCTGTTCGCGGGGCACCCGGACTGGTTCCCGATGCGAGACGGCCAACGAGACGCCCGCTACAACCTCTGCCCCACGAGCGCCCGGGCGATCGCCGAAGTGCGGGCGCGGGCGCGCGAGTTCTTCCGCCGCTTCTCCGGCGCGCACGTGTATCACCTCTGGGCGGATGACATCCTCGGCGGCGGTTGGTGTTCGTGCGAAGGCTGCGCGGCACTGACCCCTTCGGACCAGGCACTGCTGGCGACGAATGTGCTTGCCGAAGAGCTGGCCGTGATTTCGCCCGGTGCTGTTATCGCGCACCTCGCCTACCACGACACGATCGCGCCGCCGCAAACGGTCCGTCCCGCGGCTAACGTGACCGCCCTTTACGCGCCGCGAAACCGCAACTACGCGTTCGCGATTGATGACCCCGGCTGCGCCCGCAACCGCGAAGGCCACTTCCGGGAGCTCGAGGGCCTCGCGCGCACGTTCGAAGGCCGGGACGGCGCCCTGGCTGTGTTCGAGTACTACAGCGACGCCGTCCTCTACAAGTGGATGGACCCTCCCAACCTGGCGGTGCTGCCGGCCGACGCGGCGGCCTACCGGCGAGCCGGGGTGCGCGACTTCGGCGACCTGGCAGTCACGCCCCGGCCATGGGTCGGCCCGGCCTGGCACGCGTGGTGGTTCGCCCGGTGCGCGTGGGATGGCGGCGCCGATGCCGATGCCGGCCTCCGTGACTTCTGTGCCGCCGCCTATGCATCCGACGGCGCGCGCATGGAACGGCTGTACCGCGAACTGGACGCCGGATACCGCGACGTGCTCGATCTCGGCGAGCTGGAGCGCATCCCACGCCATGACGTGCTGGACTTCTCCGACCGGCCGCGAGAGGCCCTCGCCGCGAAGGCGGAGCAGATCGGCCGGGCGGCCGCGCGCATCAACGCTTCGGTCGCTGACCTGCCGATCGTGCCCGGCGGGTTGGGCCGCGAGTTGCGGGAGGACCTCGCCGTGCAACTGGCGGTGGTGAACCACCTCGCCGAACGCGTACAGGCCTGGAATGCCGCGCTCGCCGGCCGCACCGGGGAGGCGAAGGCTCACCTGGAGTTGGCGGCGCTGTATCTGCGCGCGCTGAGGGATTGGGACCACTCGCACGCCGGGCCGGCGTACCAGAATCTCGCCGCGCCGATGCTGGCGGGCGCGGCCTGGCATACGGAGCGCATCCGGCGGCTCATAGAGACATAACTGAATCGTCCAGGATTTAACGCCGGGGTTACTGGGAATTGAATAACGGGCCACGATTGGCCCCATCCACAGTGGGCCCCTCGCGCGTATACTCCGCGGCAGCCACAGCCATAGCTCCAATAGAGGTGGCCATAAACGAGGGGGAAACATGCCCGATTTGGATAACTATTGGCTCCGCAAGACGCGGGTGAGCCGCCGCCGCCTGATGGGCGGGGCAGCCACCGCCGGCCTCGGGGCCGCCGCACTCGGCCTGGTAGGGTGCGGTGACGATGACGACGACAGCGGTGGCGGCACCACGCCCGCGGCAACTTCGGCGGGTGGCAGCCCGACCGCTGCCGCTTCGGCCTCCCCGTCCGCAGTCGCCAAGCAGAAAGGTGGCACGGCGCACTTCATCAGCGGCAACAATACGTACGACACCT
>CAZKZR010000142.1:0-7372 GCA_964557245.1 uncultured Anaerolineaceae bacterium
GGCGCTGTGCCGCGCGGGTTGAGTGGACGGTCCGTGGACAGGTGGTGACTGCCCGATTGGAACTTCGTAGGAAGTGGAAAAACGGCCGAAAAAGGGGTTCCCAAGCCGTGAACGGGTGGTGAACATGTGATGGACGAGCGGGGTACACGGGATATGGAAGGTGAACAATGAGTGGTGCAACTCCGCTGGTAATGCTAATTGATAGCGACGAGCAGGTGCGCGAACAAATGCGCGCAAAGCTCGAGAGTGGTGGCATGGATGTGGACATCGAGCGGGCGCACGGAATTGCCGCACAGCAGGCGATCCAGGAGTACTCCCCGTCTGTGATCTTTGTCGCGATTGAACAGCCGATTCAGCGCGCGATGCAGGTAGTGGACTTCGCGCGAGCTTCCGCTCCGGACGCCCTGATCGTCGCTTACGCCGGCGCCTGGTCCCCTACCATTGAGCGCCGGCTGATGCAGGCAGGCGTCAACGACTTCCTCCACGGCAAGATCACCCGGGAGCAAGTGAAGGCGATTGCCAGCCGCGCGCACCGCAAGTTCATCGCGGTGCCGTCAGCCGCACCCGCGGCGGATGAAACGGGCCGGATTATCGCGGTTATTGGGCAGAAGGGTGGCGTGGGCAAGACCACGACCAGCACGAACCTGGCCGCCGCGATTGCCATGGAAGGCAGCAAGAGCGTCCTCTTGATCGACCTCGACACGCGCTTCGGCGATGTTGCGGTAATGCTCGACGTGCGCGCCGACTACACCGTTTCGGAAGTGGCACGGGACCCCGAGTACCTGGACCGGGAGACGTTCCGCAAGGTACTCCTGCGCCACGAGAGCGGCGCCTACGTGCTGCCGGCCCCGAGGGACTACCGCAGCTGGCTGAACTGCTCGGTTGAGCAACTCCAGGAGATGGTGAAGTTCGCCGCCAGCGTCTTCGATGTCGTCATCCTCGATACGCCGGGAACGTTCAACGACGTTGTTGGTTCGGCGGTGGACCTGGCGGACCGCGTGGTGGTGGTGACCAGCACGGACCTCACAAGTCTGAAGAATACGTCTCTGCTGGTTGAGCACCTTGCCCTCAAGGGTCTGAACGAAGAGCAGGTGGTGGTGAACCTGATCCACGGTCACGACGTGCCCGGTTCGGCGACGAAGAAAGACGTCGAATTCGCAATCAGCCGGCCGGTGACGTTCGAAGTGCCGTTCGACCATGCGGTGCGAAAGGCCTCCCAGGTGGGCGTGCCGGTGGTGATGTACCGGGCGAACAGCCCGGCTGCGCTGGTCTTCGGAGAGATCGCGGGACGAGTTGGCGGCGTCGACTACGTTCCGGCTCCGCAAGCCCAGGACCCCGTGCGGGGCCGCTTCTTCCGAATCTTCGGATCACGGAAGTCGGAGGCCCCGGCCAGGCGCGAGGGCGTGGCCGTCTAACCCCCTTCCCAGCAATTCCCTACCTCTCCAGTGAGGCCCCCGGAACTTGAGCCACCGGGGGCCTCGTTGGGTTTTATGGGGTTATCGGGAAGCGGGATCAGGCGTTGATCACGGCGGCGAGGGCCTCTTCGCTGAATGCTTCGGCGGGCAGGAGTTCCGGGCCCACCATGCTTGCGCCGCGCGCCATGGCGAGCGCGGGGTTCGCCATGATCCGCAGCTTTCGGGCGGTTGCTTCTGGCCCGAATTCGGCGTGGACGATGGAGTCCATGGTGGCCGCTACGCGGAGACGCCGCATTCGCTCGGCGCGCTCTTCAACGTAGGGTTGGAACAGCGCGCTGTCCCAGGTTTCGCTCCCCAGCAGCAGTTCGCTCACGATACGAACGTCCCGCAACGAGATCGACAGGCCCTGCCCGATGATCGGGTCGTTGTAGCCGGCCGCGTCTCCGAGCAGGACGATGCCGGGTGCGACAGGGACCTCGGTCCAGGTGCTGTGGTTGGGGATGGCGTGGCAGGGCCCAGCGATCTTCGCGTTCGCGATGCACTCGCTGTTCGGGACGGTCGAAAGCTTGAACGCCTGCAGGAACTTCTCGCCGGCGTCTTTGCCCGCGAGCCTGCTCTTCTGTTCCATCGGGTAGCTCAGGTAGAGGCGGAGCTTCCCGGGCGCCTGGGGGAACACGAAGTACTGGACATCGCCTTCGGTGCCCATGGACTGGACGTCGGTGGGCCAGTCATCGGCGCCTTCGACGAGCATCCCGGCGAAGAAGTGGTGGGTCGGGTCCTGGTGCAGTTCGATTCCCGCCTGGCGGCGGACTACCGAGCCGCGGCCATCGGCGCCTGCGATCAGGCGCGCGTCGGCTGAGTGTTGGACGCCATCGACCGTGTAGCTGACAGAGGGCGAATCGCCGCCGTGCGCCGTGACATCGGAGACGCCTCGGATCGCCGTCGCTCCCGCGGCAAGGGCGGCATCGAAGAGTGCCTGGCAGGCGTCAGGATGGCCGAGCGAGAGTGGCCCGGGGATGCCGGGGAGCATGGCCAGGTCCAGGGAGCGCGCTTCACCGGCCGCCGGGTCCAGTCCGTCGCCGTACTCAATATGGCGGGGGATGTGGTAATCGTTCGCGTTGCAGAGGTCGGCGTAGAGGCCGGTGCGTTTCGCTTCGATAACACCCCAGGGGGCGATCCACTCGCCGCGCACGACGTCCTGGAACTCGAGGGATTTTTCGAGGAGGAGCACGTTCTTGCCGCCACGCGCGAGTACCGTCGCCAGGCCGCTTCCAGCGATGCCGCCGCCAACGATGATGATGTCGTAACTGTCAGCCATGCGCGGAATGGTACGGAAGCCTGCGCGGGAGCGAAACGCGCCTGGCCGTGCTCTACACTTCCCGGATTATGCAGCCCGTGATTTACCACCTGATCGGCACGCCGGCGGCCGGCAAGTACACCATCGGGAAGATCGTCGCCGAGCGTTCTGGGGCAAGGTTCATCGACAACCACAGCATCAACAACGTGATCTTCAACACCATCGAGCGGGACGGCGTGACGCCGCTGCCGCCCGAGATCTGGCCCAGGATCGGCAAGGTTCGCGAGGCCGTCCTCGACGCGATTCTGAATGTCGCGCCCCCGGGGCTCTCGTACGTATTCACGAATTACCTGCGGGGCCAAAACGCGGAGGAGCTGGCGGCCTTCGAGGAGATGGCACGGCTGGCTGAGGCGCGAGCGAGCGTTTTTATTCCGGTGCTGCTGCGTTGCGAGACCGCGGAGCTCATCGAGCGGGCGGCGAACGAATCGCGCATTGAGCGGATGAAGCTGATCGACCCGCTGCTCATAGCGAAGATGAACGACGAGTTCCCGTGGTTCGAAACGGACCACCCGAACACGCTGGTGGTCGACACGACGTCACGCTCGCCGGAGGATTCGGCCACGCTGATCCTGGAATGGGCGGCGAGCCGGGTCGGCGAGCAGTCCTGACGCTGCACCGCCGGGTGCTCTAGGATCGTTTGGCATTGATGGGGGTGATGTTCCAATGGTTCTCGATCGAACGATGAAGCGGCTGAACGGCAAAGAAGAAGACCTGTCCCAGTACAAGGGGAAGGTCGTGATGGTGGTGAATACGGCGAGCAAGTGCGGCCTCACGCCCCAATACAAGGGGCTGCAGGCGATCTACGACCAGTACAAAGACAAGGGCTTCGAGATCCTCGGGTTCCCGGCCAACGACTTCATGGGCCAGGAGCCAGGGACGGAAGAGGAGATCTCCGAGTTCTGCGAGATCAACTACGGCGTGACGTTCCCGATGTTTTCGAAGATCTCCGTGAAGGGCGAGGCGATGGACCCGCTCTACAGGGAGATCACCACCATGCCCGCCCCGATCGGCGGCGATGTGATGTGGAACTTCCAGAAGTACCTGCTGGATCGCGACGGCAAGGTAGTTAAGAAGATCGGCCCGCAGACCACGCCTGAGGACCCGGATGTAACGGGCGCGATTGAGGCGTTGTTGGGGTAGCTGATCGACGTCGAGGCACGGGCTGCGGTCTCTGCCTGGTCGTCATTGCGGGCCGAGCGGGCGCTTCCGCGTACGCTACTGACGGCGGTTGTTGGCGGGTCGCAAGAGGGTGGTGGTACCGTTCCGCGAGCCGCGCGAGCCCAGATACGCGGCTGTGGAGACGCACCCTATGGCCGATGGATTCAGCGAACGTGAACTGGCGAACCGAACACGGGCCGAGATCGAGGCACTTGTCGCGGCCGATGACCGCCGCGACTTCGAGTTCGCCCGGCGAGGGTTCATCGCCGAGCGAACGGACCCGATCATTGCGCGGGACGGCGGCGGGATCGCCTACGACCTGAATTCCTACGCCTTCCTCAAGGGGCCGGCGGCTCCGACGGTCAACCCGAGCCTCTGGCGGCAGGCCCAGATCCTGACGATGAACGGGCTCTTCCAGGTCTGCGAGGGCATCTACCAGGTCCGCGGATTCGACGTTTCGACGGTGAGTTTCATCGATGCGGGCGATGGTTGGATCGTGGTGGACCCGCTGACCGGTGTTGAGCAGGCGCGCGCCGCCATGGAACTGGTTACGGAGCACCTGGGTGCGAAGCCCGTACTCGCCGTCATCTATTCGCACAGCCATACGGACCACTACGGCGGCGCAAGGGGAGTGGTCTCTCCGGAGGAGGTTGCATCAGGGCGGGTGCAGGTCATTGCTCCGGAAGGATTCCTGAAGGAGGCGGTGTCGGAGAACATCATCGCGGGGCCCGCGATGCTCCGCCGGGCACGCTTCCAGTTCGGTGGGACGCTGCCGCGCGGACCCGAAGGCGAGGTAACCTCCGGGCTTGGGCCGGGCATCCCAAGCGGGACGCCGTCGCTGATCGCGCCCACGCTCGAGATCCGCGAGACCGGTGAGACGCTGACCATCGGTTCGGTGACGCTGGAGTTCCAGGTGACCCCGGAAACCGAAGCGCCGGCCGAGATGAACTTCTACATTGGCGCGCGACGTGCGGTGTTCATGGCGGAGAACGCGAACCTGACCATGCACAACCTGCTGCCGGCGCGCGGATCGCTCGTGCGCAACGCCAAGGGCTGGGCCGACTACCTGACCGAGGCTGTCCGGCTCTTCGGGCCGCGAAGCGACGTGATGTTCGCGGCGCACGGCATCCCCAGGTTCGGGCAGGACGAAATTGTCGCCTTCCTGCGGAGCCACAGGGACGCCTACAAGTTCCTGCACGACCAGACGGTGCGGCTGATGAACAACGGCCTGACGCCGACTGAGATTGCGGAGGAGATCCGGCTGCCAAATTCGCTTTCGGGGCAGTGGTACAACCGCGGCTACTACGGGACGATGAGCCACAACTCGAAGGCGGTGTACCAGCGCTACCTTGGCTGGTACGACGCGAACCCGGCGAACCTCTGGCGGCTGCCGGTGGAACAGGAGTCAGCACGTTACGTGGCCGCCATGGGCGGCGCGGCGCGGGTGCTTGAACTGGCCAACGAGGCGATCACGGGCGGCGAGGAGCGATGGGCGGCGACCCTCTTGAACCACCTGGTGTTCGCGGGCGGCGAGGCGGCGGAAGCGAGGGAAGCCCTGGCGGGGGTGTACACGCGGCTGGGCTTCCAGGCGGAAGCGGGTTCCTGGCGGAACATCTACCTCAACGGCGCGGCCGAGCTGCGCGCGGAAGCCCAACCGCCTAGGCCCGCGCCGTTCCGCCCGGAAGTGCTGGCGGCGGCGACGACGGCGATGATCCTGGATGTCGCGGCCGTTCGCCTGAATCCGGGCAAGGCTGGCGATGCGGCGTTCGCGCTGAACATCGAACTCACTGACCGTGGCGAACAGATCCTGGTGAGCATCGCCAACGGGGTGCTGGTCCACGAGGAAGGTGTGTCCGAAGCCTCGGCGGCGGCGACCGTCCGGCTGACCCGGCTGGAGTTCCTGATGACGCTGTTCGGTGCGGCCCCGGCCGCGAGTCTGGTGGAATCCGGCCAGATCGTGATCGAAGGCGAGCGCGGGCTGTATGAATCCCTCTGCGGGTTCATCGAGGCGCCGATCGGCAACTTCAACGTCGTCGTCCCGTAGTTCGGGACAACGGAAAAGACCGGTCTTTCGACCGGCCTCTTCCGAAAGGAGAGCTGAAGTTAGGTGGTTAGCTGACGGTGGCCGTCTTGCCAGGGGCTGCCGTCACGGTCTTGTCTTCGAAGACCTTGTGGTCCTTGGCCATCCAGGCATGGACGAAGCCAGCGACGCTGAGGAGGGCGAGGAGGGCCGCGACGATGAACGAAATCTGGGCAACGGTGTTGGCCTTGTCGCCGAAGATGCTGAACCCGTACGAGGTCAGGAGCAGGCCGCGGAGGGTCTCGCCAGTCTGCTGGGTGGTGCGCTGAGCGGCGGTGGCGTCGACGTCCTTCTGGCGGGCGTCAGCGGCAGTCTTGTTGCCGGCTTCGGCGAGGGCCTTCTGGTCAGCGGCGAGCGCCGTGCGGATGCTGCCCATCGTGGCGTAGGTCTGGCCTTCGAGCGACGTCAGGGTCTGCTCCTGGCCGCCGATGGTGACCTTGATGGGGGCGCTGAACTTGACGCCAGCGGCGCCGGTTTCGATGTGGAGGCCGATGTAGTACTTGGCGTAGCACTCAGCCTGCGCGCCGGTTTCCATCAGCTTGCCCGCGTATTCGGTCAGGCAGCTTGAGCCGGGCTTCCAGTTCTTCTCTTCTTCGGTCAGCTTGTCAGCCGCGGAGAAGTAGATCTTCTGAGAGCCGAGTTCTTCCTTCACGTAGTCCTGGCCCCAGTTGTACTGGTCCTTAAGGACAAAGCCGAGGGCAAGCATCGCGACCGCGATAACGAGACCGCCGCCTGCAAAGATAATGTCGAGTGTTCTGCGCTTCATGGTTTTCTTGTCTCCAGACTTAGACCGGTATTCCTGGTTCCTTCAGGCCGGCCGTGTGCTTCCTGGGTGGTTGGCCCCCGATGATGTTGGCAATGAGTGGAGCCCTCCTTCTCCTCTGAACTCGTTGCTTTTGCAATCTACGTCCGCATTCCGGGGCTGATAGCGTCCATTAGGGCCAGTCATTCGGTCCGCGAGTGCCTTTCCGGTTGTCCAAAGGATCCGGATGGCCGTGCCCGACCAGCGGGCGAAGCAACCGATCCGGCCGCCGCCTAGACTAGGAGCCGACAGATATCCGCCGGCCCCAGGGGCCGCGAAAGAAGGCCGCGTTGAAGATTGGATTGATGGTGGAAGGCCAGAACGGCCTGACCTGGGAACGCTGGATCCACATCCTGAAAATGGCCGAGCGGCTGAAGTTCCCAACGGTGATGCGTTCAGATCACTACTTCATCGGGCGGCAGCAGGACTCGCTGGAGGCGTATCTCTCGTTCGCCGTGGCGGCGCGGGAAACCTCGACCATCCGCTTCGGGCCATTGGTCTCGCCGGTAACGTTCCGGTCGCCGGTGGACGTTGGCCGAATGGCCGCCCAGATAGACCAA
>CAZKZR010000143.1:0-7331 GCA_964557245.1 uncultured Anaerolineaceae bacterium
GTCGCCCTCGTCAGCGTTGGCCTGTTCGATGGCGTGGCGGAGTGTGCAGCGCTCCGCATCGGGACATACGGCGCCGCCACCGCCCCCCTCGTCCCCCGCACTCGTAACTTCGACCGTTCCAGCGGCATAGACGGTCCCGCGCGAATGCCACCCCGGAGCGTTTGCCGCGCCCAGCGCGCCCGCGATCAGCGCCAGTAGTCCCAACCGCCACCACATGGCGCTCACGCTAACGCTCAGGATCTTCTCAGGGCAATCGATTGATTCGGCTAGAGCGCGCGAAACTGCCGTTTTCCGTCAAGACGCACCAGCCTGCCGATTCCGGGGTGTTCCCAGTGGCCCGCTATCCACGTCCGCTCCTCTTCGATCGCGCTGTCGAAGAGCCGGTCCCGGGTTGTCGCCGACATCACCGGGTCCCAGTCAGCTGAAGGCGACCAATCGGGGTGGAGGAGTTGGACCGGATGATGGCTGGCGTCGCCGATGATGACCGCCCGCTCGCCCTGGGAGGCGAGGCCAATAGCGACGTGACCAGGAGTGTGGCCCGGAGTGGAGATATAGGTGAGGTCCGCCGTGATCGCCGTCTCCTCGGAAACGAGTTTGATCCGGCCAGTGTCACGGAGAGGCTCGACGCACTCGACGAGATGCATGTTGCCAGGCTCGGCAAGCCGCTCAGGCGCCATCCAGTAATCCCACTCAGTGCGTTGATACCAGAACTCGGCCCGGGGAAAGAAGATTTCGCGGCTGCCATCGGCGTTATCGACGGTGTTCCAGCCGACATGGTCTATGTGCATGTGTGTGTTGAGGACGATGTCTATCTCGTCGGGAGCGATGCCGGCTTCCGCCAACGCATCGTCCAGGTGCCCGACAGGGAACTGTGGCCGCCGCCGATTACCGAGGCCCGAGTCGACAAGGATCGTCTTGCCCTGCGACCGCACCAGGTAGCAGGTGATCGCCATCGGCAGCAGACCGCGGGAGTCTGCGACACTGCCATACTCCGCGAGAATCGCGTCGCCGTGCCCCGGCATGAAGTTGTGCGGGTTCATGAGCAGCCGGCAATCGAGCAGCGGCGTGACTTCGACTGCGCCAACAGTAGCCTTGAGCATGGGATAACCCTCCGGGCGCGATTCTACGCAGCAGAGGGCAGCCCGACAGTGCTACTTGGCGGCGCTCCGGCCGGCGACTTCCGTCATCGCTTCGCCCAGCCGGTGAATGCCTTCCTCAATCTCTTCCATGGCCACATAACTAAACGCCAGCCGGATGTGGTTCGTCGCCTTGCCATCCGCGAAGAACTGCGGACCCTGGCCGACAACCACCCCCCGTTCGTTCGCAGCCATCTGGACGTCGCGGGAATTCAGGTCTGGCCGAAGCTGGAGCCACAGGAAGAATCCACCGAGAGGCCGGACGTACGTCGCGTAATCGGAGGTGTACTTCTGTAGGGCATCTTCGACCCGTTCCAGCTTCTTCAGGTACGTCCGCCGGAGGTTCAGGATGTGCCGATCAAGATCGCCATTGCGCATCATCTCGGCGATAACGCGACCGAGGAACGGGCTGGATCCCATGTCGTAACGAAGGGCGGCGATCCGAGAAACGAGCGCGGGCGGGCCCATGATCCAGCCCATGCGCAGCCCCGTCGCGATGATCTTGGAGAAGCTCGAAACCTTGATGCCGTGGTCGCCGTTGCTCAGCGAGAAAATGGACGGCGGCGGCGGCGTTTCGAACCAGAGTTCCCCATACGCGTCGTCTTCCAGCACGAAGGTGTTAAAGCGCTTCGCCAGTTCCAGCAGTTGCTCGCGCCGGTCCAGTTGGAGCGTGCACCCGGCCGGGTTCTGGTGCGTGGGGATGCAATAGATGAACTTGGCGCGCTTGCCCTGATCGGCGAGCTTCTGCAATTCGTCTTCGAGGACGTCGCACCGCATTCCCTGCTCGTCCATCGGGATAGCAACCTGCGTGGCGCCGAACGAGCGGATGGTGCGCATGCTGCCCGGGAAGTTCGGGCTTTCGACCATCACGATGTCGCCCGGGTCGAGCAGTGTCTCGCAGACGAGGCCAATCGCGTGCGCCGAACCCGAAGCGATGATGACGTGGTCACGAGTAACGGGAATGCCCTCGATTCGCGAGGACCGCTCCGCGATTGCGTCTCGCAGAGGGAGCGGGCCAAACGTGCCGCCGTATTCGAGCGCTTCTTTCTGTTCCCGATCGATGACGGCCCGAGCGGCGCGGATGAGTTCCTCGCCTGGCAGCGAAGGGATGTCCGGCAGGCCGCCGGCGAACGAGATGAGGTGGCGCGGGTCAGGAGTCGCGGCCGCCCAGACCTGCGGTCCGAGGAGCTTCGACCGAGCGCTCACCATTTGTTCGACGTTATCGGCGTTCCAATACTCAGACATGGCAGTCATCCCGGGAGTGTGCTTCGGGATACCTTAGCACTTGTCTATCGCAGGCATGTGCACGTTTATGCGTTTATCGGTCAGTTGAGGGCTCGACGGAATGGTTGACGGCTGGGTTATACTGCAAGCTCACCTAACTGTTCGCTCCGGTTTGCGAATGTTTTCACAATCTGCGGCGGAAAGCGCAAAAGCGCCGCAGGGGCCGTGCACATTCTCAAAATTCCGGGCATAACGCGGACTTCCATGGAGGACGACCTATGGGCCACCCGCATTTGCCGCCCGCGCAAGGCCTCTACCGGCCAGAGCACGAGCACGACAGTTGCGGTGTTGGCTTTGTCGTCAACCTGAAGGGCCAGCGCTCTCACCAGCTGATCCTGGACGGCATCACGGCGCTTGAGAACCTGAACCACCGCGGCGCATCCGGCAGTGAACCGAACACCGGCGACGGCGCAGGCATTCTCATCCAGATGCCGCACGAGTTCTTCCGCCACGAGTGTGCTCAACTCGGCATCCGCCTTCCCGAAGCCGGACAGTACGGCGCGGGCCTCTTCTTCGCCTCCCGCGACCTCCGCGCGCAGGCCCAGGCCCAGGCCCTGTTCACCGCGATCGTTGAAGAGGAAGGCCAGCATCTCCTCGGCTGGCGGCCCGTGCCGACGAACAACGCCACGCTCGGCCAGACCGCCCTGGATGCAGAACCAGCGGTCCTCCAGGTGTTCATCGCCCGCGGAGCGAGCGTGCGCACAGAGGACGACTTCGAGCGGAAGCTGTACGTCATCCGCAAGCGCTTCGAAAAAGCCATTGACCGCTGGGGCATCCGCGATGCGGACTGGTTCTACTTCTCCAGCCTCTCCTGCCGGACGTTCGTTTATAAGGGAATGCTCACCGCGATCCAGTTGCGGGAGTACTTTCCTGACCTCAGCGACCGCCTGCTGGTCAGCGCCCTGGCGATGTTCCATTCGCGCTTCAGCACCAACACCTTCCCGAGTTGGGAACTGGCCCATCCGTACCGGATGGTGGCGCACAACGGCGAAATCAACACCCTACGCGGCAACCGAAACTGGATGGCCGCGCGCGAAGCCCTCTTCGCGTCTCCCCACTTCGACGACATCCACAAAATCCTGCCGGTCATCGATGAGAAAGGCAGCGACACTGCCAGCCTCGACCAGGCGCTTGAATTGCTCGTCCTCGCGGGGCGCCCGCTCGCTCACGCCATGATGATGCTCATCCCGGAGGCGTGGCAGGGGCACGAGTCCATGAGCCCCGAGAAGCGCGCTTTCTACGAATACCACAGCTGCCTGATGGAGCCCTGGGATGGCCCGGCGTCGGTTGCCTTCACCGATGGGCGCAACATTGGCGCAGTGCTGGATCGAAACGGCCTTCGCCCGTCTCGCTACTACGTGACCACCGACGACACCGTGATCATGGCTTCAGAAGTCGGAGTGCTGCCGATCCCGGCGGAGCGGGTGAAGCACAAGGGCCGCCTGCAACCGGGCAAGATGTTCCTGGTGAGCCTCGACGAAGGCCGAATCATCGATGACGCGGAGTTGAAGAACAGCCTGGCGACCGAACGGCCTTACGCCGACTGGCTGAAGAAGAACTTGCTCCCGATCAGCGAGATCCCCGAGGTGGAGGCCGCTCCCGCGCCCGGCCCGGAGACCTTGCTCAAGCGCCAGATCGCCTTCGGGTATTCCATCGAAGACCTGAAGTACATCCTCGGGCCCATGGCGAAGAACAGCGAGGAAGCAATCGGTTCGATGGGGACTGATACGCCGCTGGCCGTTCTTTCTACTCGTCCCCAGCCCATCTTTAACTATTTCAAGCAGCTGTTTGCACAGGTCACCAACCCTCCGCTGGACGCCATCCGCGAGGAACTCGTGACGTCAGTGAAGACCGTCATCGGTCCGGAAGGCAATTTGCTCGATCCGGAACCGGAAAGCTGCCACCTCGTCAGCCTGGACAGTCCGTTCATAGATAACGACCAGCTGGCGAAGTTCAAGTCTCTTCGGGACCATGCACTCCGGGCGACGGTGATCCCCATGCTGTTCCCGGCGAAGGGTGGCCCCGCCGCCCTGGCGCCGGCGATGGAGCTGCTTTTCAAGGCGGCCGATGAAGCCATCGCGAACGGCGCGAAGGTCCTGATCCTCTCGGACCGTGGCATCGATGCCGAGCACGCGCCCATTCCCTCTCTGCTGGCCGTCGCCGGCCTGCACAACCACCTGGTCCGCGAGAAGAAGCGAACCCAGGTGGGCCTCATCGTCGAAGCCGGCGATGCTCGCGAGGTGCACCACTTTGCGCTGTTGATTGGCTACGGTCCTGGCGCTATCAACCCGTACCTCGCCCTGGACTCTCTCACCCAGGTGCAGGCGGACGGCTTCATCGACGAATCGGTTCCGGCCGATGAACTACACGCCCATTACCTCAAAGCGATCAAGAAGGGTGTGGTGAAGGTGATGTCCAAGATGGGCATCTCCACCATCCACAGCTATCGCGGCGCCCAAATCTTTGAGGCCATCGGTCTCGCCGAGCCCTTTATCGACCGGTACTTCACGAAAACCGTGTCACGCATCGGCGGGATCGGCATCGACGAAGTCGCGGTCGAAGCACTCGCTCACCATGCCCGGGCATTCCCCGCCCGCGATGGCGGACTCGAGGAACTGCAGTGGGGCGGCCAGTACCAGTGGCGCCGCGACGGCGAACTGCACCTTTTCAACCCGGACACCGTGTTCAAGCTCCAGCACGCGACTCGCACCGGCCAGTTCAAGATCTTCCGCGAGTACACCCAGGTCATCGATGACCAGGCAGAGCGCATGTGTACGCTTCGCGGGCTGTTCGAGTTCAAGCCCGACCGCCCGCCCGTCCCGATCGACGAGGTCGAGCCGGCCGAATCGCTGTTCAAGCGGTTTGCCACAGGGGCGATGTCGTTCGGTTCGATCTCGGCGGAAGCGCACGAAACGCTTGCCATTGCGATGAACCGCATCGGCGGGAAGAGCAACACCGGAGAGGGCGGCGAGGACCGCCGGCGCTTCACGCCTGACGCCAACGGCGACCTGCGCCGGAGTGCGATTAAGCAGGTCGCATCTGGGCGGTTCGGGGTCACCAGCGAATACCTGGTCAATGCCGACGAGTTGCAGATCAAGATGGCGCAAGGCGCCAAGCCCGGCGAGGGCGGCCAGTTGATGGGCACCAAAGTCTGGCCGTGGATCGCCGAGGTCCGGCTTACTACGCCCGGGGTGAGCCTTATCAGCCCGCCGCCGCACCATGACATCTACTCCATTGAAGACCTCGCACAGCTCATTCATGACCTGAAGAACTCGAACCCGCGCGCTCGCATCAGCGTCAAACTTGTCGCTGAGGTTGGGGTTGGAACGGTCGCTGCGGGCGTAGCCAAGGCGAAGAGCGACGTGGTCCTCATCAGCGGCCACGATGGAGGCACAGGCGCGAGCCCGCTCACCTCACTGAAACACGCCGGCGCCCCCTGGGAGCTCGGCCTGGCCGAAACGCAACAGACGCTGGTGCTCAACAAGCTGCGCGATCGCATCGTCGTACAGGTCGACGGGCAGATGAAGACCGGCCGCGACGTAGTGGTCGGCGCACTCCTCGGAGCCGAAGAGTTCGGCTTCGCGACGGCGCCGCTGGTGGTGATGGGCTGCGTGATGATGCGCGTCTGCCATCTGGACACATGCCCTGTCGGCATCGCGACCCAAAACCCCGCATTGCGCGAGAAATTCGCCGGGCAGGCCGAGCACGTCGTCAACTTCTTCCACTTCATCGCCGAAGAGGTCCGGGCGTACATGGCGCAGCTCGGTTTCCGGACGCTCGACGAGATGATTGGCCGCAGCGACATCCTCGATACGCGCCGCGCAGTGAACCACTGGAAGGCTCAGGGACTCGACCTCTCGGCCATCCTCTATCGCCCGGAGATGGACGAAAGTGTGGCCACCAGGCGAGTCTCGGTGCAGGATCACGGGCTCGCTGGGGCGCTCGACAACGAGTTGATCGAAGCCTGCCGGCCCGCGCTCGAAGATGGGCAGAAGGTCGTCCTTGACCTGCCAATCCGAAACGTGAACAGGACAGTCGGGACCATGCTGGGTAGCGAGCTCACTCGCAGGCACGGCTTCAATGGGCTCCCGGACGACACGATCTCTATCACCTTCCACGGGTCCGCGGGCCAGAGCTTCGGGGCCTTCGTCCCCGCCGGCATCACGCTGAGACTTGAAGGCGATTCCAACGATTACGTTGGCAAGGGCCTCTCAGGCGG
Organism: uncultured Anaerolineaceae bacterium; assembly: GCA_964557245.1. Classification (GTDB taxonomy): domain Bacteria; phylum Chloroflexota; class Dehalococcoidia; order Tepidiformales; family Tepidiformaceae; genus Amarobacter. Next base: position 6,640 of record CAZKZR010000143.1, read on the forward strand.
CAAGCTGGTCGTTTATCCGCCGGCCAACGCATCGTTCCAGCCGGAAGACAACATCGTGATCGGCAACGTCGCGCTTTATGGTGCGACAGGCGGCGCCGCCTTCTTCCGCGGCGTCGCTGGGGAGCGCTTCATGGTCCGGAACAGCGGCGCTGTTGGTGTCGTTGAAGGGACGGGCGACCACGGTTGCGAGTACATGACCGGTGGCCGCGCCGTGATCATCGGCGCGACCGGCCGAAACTTCGGGGCCGGCATGAGTGGCGGCATTGCTTACGTCTTTGATGAGGACGGCACCTTCCCGTCGCGCTGCAACATGGAGATGATCGGCCTCGAAGCGCTGGAAGAGCACGAAGACCTGGACCTGGTTCAGGGCTTGCTGGAACGACACCTGGAGTACACGGGGAGCACGGTAGCCAAACGCATCCTCGAAGGTTGGCCCGTGATGGCGAAGCGGTTTGTGAAGGTCATGCCGAGAGAGTACCGCCGCGTGCTGAACGAGCGCCTCGCCCAGGCACAGGCCGATGCTGGCCGCGAGACGGCGGTTGCCCGTGGCTAAGCCCACCGGGTTCATGGAATACACCCGGGAAACGCCAACCCGGCGGCCTGTGGGTGAACGCGTGCACGACTGGCTCGAGGTCTACGAGGACTTCCCCGTCGATCACCTCAAACGGCAGGCGGCCCGCTGCATGGACTGC
>CAZKZR010000144.1:0-7322 GCA_964557245.1 uncultured Anaerolineaceae bacterium
CTGTTGCAGGCGGCGAAGAGCGATAGCGCGCCACCCATGCAGAAGCCGACGGTCCCCACTGGCCCACCGGTCAACTCTTTGAGGTGGGCGACGGCGCCCTTCAGGTCTTTTTCCGCCTGGGGGATGTTGAGGGCCATCAGGAGCTTTTGCGCCTCGTCCGGTTCCGCCGTTACGGTGCCGTGGTACAGGTCCGGGGCGAGAGCGACGAAGCCTTCAGCGGCGAAGCGGTCAGCGATGCCCTTGATGTTGTCATTGAGGCCCCACCATTCCTGGATGACGATCACGCCCTTGCCGGACCCGCCGGCCGGCTTCGCCAGGTAACCGCTGGCTGCGCCGCCATTGGATGCGAAGGTGACTATTTCTCCCATGCGTGTGAACCTCCGGGTCACCTCAAATCGAGGTGGATTGTGCGCAGGCGTAGCCTACGCGCCCTCCACGGGAACGTCAGCCGGCTCATCGGCAAGGAGGCCTTTTCATGCCCGCCTCGGTCCTTGCTTCTGGTCTCGTCATGGGAGAAAGCCCGCGCTGGCACGCCGGAGAACTCTGGGTTGCCGACTGGATTGCCGGCAAGATCCTCGCGGTCGAGCAGCACGGCGGCCTGCGCACGGTCCACGAGGGATTGGGCATGCCGTTCTCATTCGATTGGGACCGGGAGGGCCGCCTGCTGGTCATCGCCGGGGCGGCGCGCCGGCTGTTTCGAGAAGACGAAGGCGGCGCGCTTAGGCCGTGGGTGGACCTCGCACCGCTCGTCGATCGTCCCTGGAATGAAATCGTGGTCGATCGGAGCGGGAACGCGTACGTGAACAGCATTGGATTCGACATGATGGCCGGCGAGGCGCCTGCGCCGGGCGTCATCGCACTCGTCAGACCTGACGGGCAGGCGGAGGAAGTGGCCGGAGGATTGGCGTTTCCAAACGGCATGGCCATTTCCCCGGACGGTTCGGTGCTGGTGGTGGCGGAGTCCTACGGTCAGCGGCTGACGGCCTTCGATATCGAGCCGAATGGCGGTCTTAGCGGTAGACGCACATGGGCCGACCTGGATGGCGACGCGCCGGATGGCATCTGCTTCGATTCCGAGGGCGCTGTCTGGTACGCCTCGGTGCCGGGCCGGTGGTGCCGCCGCGTGCGCGAAGGCGGGCAAGTGCTCGAGACCATCGAGACCGACCGCGGGTGTTTCGCCTGCATGCTGAGCGGCGAAGACGGCAAGACGCTCTTCATCGTCGCCCAGAACTGGAGTGGACCCGCGGCAGTCGCGGAGGGCGGGCCCCCCGGGCAAGTGCTTACGGCCCAGGTATCGGCCGGTCATGCGGGCTGGCCGTAGAGGTCAGCGATCCAACGAACCTGCGCACTTGTCTTGAGTCTCGCAGGCGAACGACGCGTTTTCCGGCGACCCTCTCTTCTCGCAAGCGCGCGAGGATTCCAGGCCGCCGTGAAGCGGGGTAACTCCAGAGCCACTTAATGAACTGCCATTCGACGCGCTCGTTGCACCCCGGCGCCATGTCAGGGCGCGCCCGGTTCCGGAACATGAGCCGCCGCTTCATGACGCGGTACACGCAGACCGAGCGGGGCATATCGAGGAACACGATGGTGTCGGCGCGTTGAAAGCGCGGTTCCATGGAGCCGCCGTAGTTGCCGTCCATCACCCAGGCTTCCGCGGCGGCGAGTGCCTCGACGCGCGCCTTCCATTCGGCCGGGTCAGGTTCGACCCAGCCGGGCCGCCAGAACTCGCGATCCATGTGAACCACAGGCAGCCCGATTGCCCGCCCCAGTTCTCGCGCGAGCGTGGATTTGCCGGCGCCACCCGAGCCGATGACCGCTACGCGCCGCATCGGCTGCGAACGTAAACCGGCAGCGGCTTCGGTCCGGACCTCGCGCATGAACGGGGCCAGGGCCTTTCGGGTTCGCGCGGCAACCACTCGCACCCCGCGAGACTCGGCCGCTGCAAGTTTTTCGAGCACTTCCGGCCGCCGGTCGTGTGGGTACGTCCACACTGCGGACAGGAACTCCGTCACCAGGCGGTGCTCATAGCCAGGCCCGAGCTCTGGCCGAGGGCGGTCCCGGTATTTCAGATGCCGGCGAGCGACATGCCAGAGGCAACGCAGTCTCGGACAATCCAGGAACACGATGAGGTCGGCCCGTGCGAACACCGCGTCCTGGACGTCGGTTAAGGGTCCATCGATGACCCACTGCTCCCGCGCAACCAGTTCGTCGACATGTGGATACCACTCATGGAGCGGCATTTCGTCCCAGCCGGGCCGCCACCGTTCGCGATCCATGTGAATGACCGGGAGGCGAGTCAGCGCCCCGAGTTTCCGCGCCAGGGTGGATTTTCCCGCGCCGCCCGGACCGACAATTGCAATTCGGTTCACGAACTGGCGCGCCTCGGCAAGGCGGCTGCGCGAATCAGCGCATCGACGACGGTGTCTCGTTCAGCAGCGTTTCGCACGGTCAGGACGGGTGTGAGGTGGGCAACGGCCGCGAGCTCACGTTCGAGTTGGGGCGACGAGAGTGGCTTCAGCGTCTTTCGCAGCACTCCGAAGAGGACTCGTTCATGGAGCGCTGACGGCTTCCCAGTGGCCGACTCCAGAGCGAAGTCGAGGGTCACCACGAGGTCGGCGCGGTCCAGCAGCGAGCGGACTGCGGGGAAGTAGAGCGTTTCGACCACCCACGAGTCTTCGTCGGCTACCGCGGCGGGCCAAGGGTCCGGGTCGTCTTCGGCGATGGGCTCGCGCACGGCGATGCGCGGGAGCCGCAGGCTTTGGGCGACATCTTCGCTGAACGCCTGATCGGGAGTCTGCTTGATCAGCAGGACGCGTTGTAGTGGGTTCGCGGCCGGCATGCCTTCCACTTTCAACCGCGACTTGATGCGGTCCGCCTGGTCAGCTGCCGTCACCACAAAGGCCGCCGACCCCCGGACGGCGCCTTCCGCGAGCGTCGCGAGCCAGGCGCGCCGATCAGGGTCGTCCACAGTGCGAGGCTTGCGCGCGCCGTCAGCGAACGCGAGGACCGGCGCATCCGCGGATAAGCCGGCATGTGTCGTCACGATTGCGACGCCGGGTTCGCTGAGTTGCTCGATAGTCTGCTGGTAGCGCTCGCGCACGTGAAGGATATCGCTGAGCACGTCGGCGAGGCGGTTTGCGAGCGCATTTGGGGCGCCAAAGACGAGTGCGTCAGCCACGGGTGAACTGTAGCAGCGTCGTCAGGCGGGGGCCTGCTGGTCCTCGTGCAGGCGGTAACGGAAGTCACAGAAGTCCGCGCCCTGCATCCGCGTTTGGGTACGGTCGAACGCCAGGTGGGGCGCCATGCCTTCGAACATGGCGAAATCGCGGTTGCAGGAGAGCAAAAACCCAAGGTCTCGCGCGCCCATGTCTTCGTACATCTCCATGAACTTGCAGCGGGTGACATTGAAGCCGAACGCCCGCGCGTCATCTTCGACGACATCGACGATGAGGGAGCCTTCGCGGAGGACGCCGTTCTGGAAACGGGCTGAAACGGCGCGCATCGAATCGAAGTCGGCGGAGTGGGCAGCCTCCTGGCCCTGGGCGAAGGCGATGTCACGAATGGTCTTGCCGACCACTTCGTTCACGCGGTCTTCGCCGAATTCTGCCTGCATCGCGCGGATCACCGGCACGAGTACCCCGGCTTCGATGCGGCGGCGTTCAAGAAGTGAGAGGTCGGTCATGGTCAGCCCCCGGCGCGCAGTTCCGCGCGAGCCAGTTCGAGCTCTTCACGGACCCAACTATCCTGTTCGACCGCGAGTGCCGATTCAAGCGCTTGCTGTGTTCGATCTCCGAGCCCGCAGCGCGACGCAAGTCGCCCGGCCGCCCATGCCGCGTGTCCTCGGACGAGGGCTGAGGCGTCAGAGAGGGCCGCGAGGAGGGCGGGGAGGTCTTCGGCTGCGCCCGCGTTGCCGAGCGCGACGCACGCATTGCGCACGAGGCCGTCGCGTTTGGCACGCGTGACCGCGCGGCCGCGGAACTGCTCGGCGAAGGCAAGTTCGTCCAGCGCGAGGACGTCTCGAAGGACGGGCCGGGCATTCTCCACGCCGGTGGGGACGAAGTCTGGGTGGCTCTCGAAGCGTCCGGCGCCGACGGGGCAAGCGTCGAGGCAGGCGTCGCAGCCGAACACCCAGTCGCCGAACTTCGGGCGCAACTCGCGCGGGATTGGGCCACGGTTTTCGATGGTGTGGTAGCTGATGCAGAGCCGCGCATCGAGGACGTGCCCGTCTGGGGCGATGGCGCCGGTGGGGCAGGCGGTGATGCAGCGGGAACAGGAGCCGCAGGACTTCTTCAGCGGCACGTCCTGCTTGAGGTCCAGCGTGGTGGCGACCACGCCGAGCATCACCCAGGGCCCGGTGCCCGGCACGAGCGCCATGGTGGACTTCCCTCGCCAGGCGAGGCCCGCGAGTTCGGCGTACGGACGTTCGAGCAGCGGGCCGTAGTCGACGGTGGCGCGTGCGTCCGCGCCGAAAACCTCGCGCAGGTGCCCGGCGATGCGGCGCAGCTTCTTTTCGAACACGCGGTGGTAATCCCGGCCCCAGGCGTAGCGGGCGACGCGACCCCGGGCCGGGCCGCTTTGTTCGACGGATGGTTCGGGCACGTGGTTGGGCAGCGCGACCACGATGAGGGACTTCGCACCGGGGAGGAACCGCTGTGGGTCGGTCGCGCGCTCGAGCCAGGGCTCGTCCATCCAGCCCATGTCCGCGAGATGTCCCGCTTCGAGCGCGTTGAGGGCAGCGTCGTGCACCGGTGGGAGCGGAGTCGCCGGGGCGATGCCGGCGATTTCGAAGCCTTCCTCGCGCACGAGCGCCATCACTTCTTCCCGCAGGTGCGCGGCGTCCATGACAACACCTTACCGCTCGGGGCCAGTTTGGCCTGTCTGACGGGCCGGAATGGGCCGGGCCGTACGAAGCGATGTGCCGCTACGCTGTCGTCATGCATCACACGCCGCCGGCCAAACACCTCCTGCTTGCCGTTGCGGTCGTGGCGGTCTGGGGCATCAACTTCACGGTGATCAAGGTCGCCCTGGGCGACTTCCCGCCGCTGATGTTCGCGGCATTGCGGTTCACGTTCGCGTTCTTCCCGGCGGTGTTCTTCCTGAAGCGCCCAGCCGTGCCTTGGCTCACGCTGGCGGCGTACGGCGTGTTCATCGGCGCTGGGCAGTTCGGCATCCTCTATGTCGCCATGAAGTCCGATATCTCGCCGGGCATGGCCTCGCTCGTAATCCAGACGCAGGTGTTCTTCACGATTGGCCTATCGATGGCGCTTGCTGGAGAGCACGTTCGCCCCTACCAGGTGGCAGCCCTTGGGCTGGCGATCGCCGGCATACTGGTGATTGGCGCGAACACCGGTGGCAACACGACCGCCACCGGTCTCGTCCTCGTGCTTATCGCCGCGTTCAGCTGGGGGTGCGGGAACATCGTTAGCAAGCGAGCGGGGAGCGTGAATATGCTGGCGTTCGTCGTCTGGTCGAGCGTGTTCGCGCTGCCGCCGCTGTACGCACTCACGTTCATCTTCGAAGGGTGGGGCGAAGTGCACGCCGGTTTCCAGGCCGCGGACTGGCAGACCTGGCTCGCGCTCGCCTACCAGTCTGCCGGCAATACGATGTTCGGCTACGGCGCCTGGGGCTGGCTACTTTCGAAGCACCCCGCGGCGGCAATCACGCCGATGGCGCTGCTCGTGCCGGTCTTCGGCATGGCTTCGGCCGCGCTGTTCCTGGACGAACCGCTGCCGGGTTGGAAGCTGGCCGCCGCGGGGCTGATCATCGCGGGTCTGGCGATGAACGTGGTGGTGCCGCGCGTGCTGGGACGGCGAGGGAGAGTGGTGGTTGCGGTAGCGGGTTAACGACGGTTGAGGTTGCTTCGCGGGCAGCCGCGCTTTGGGGTTCACTGAACGAAGGAGTTCCGGGTGCACCTGAACGATGACGGATCGAGATTGAACGCTGGTTTTGTAGCCGCCGCCGTCGCTATTGCCCTCCTGGCCATCAGTGGGCTCTTCGGCGCGTGTGGGTCGGGCGACGACGCGCCCAATGGGTCTACCGCGACGTCGACCCCCGCACGACTGACGGGCGCGCCAGACATCACCGCTGGGCGGGCAGCCCTCGCCGGCAAAAGCGCGGAGCTGGCGGCGTTCGTTTCGAACGTCGAATCCGCCAAAATCGATGCTGTTGTCGAGACGTTCCAATTTGACGCGCGGGCCTGCGAAGCATTCGCCACGCGCGGCGTCACCGAATGCGAATCACGGAAGGTGCCGCCCGGTACGGTCCTTCAAGTGTTCCGGCGAGAGGGTTTCGAGGGCTACGGCATCGAGCGCGCGGACGTGACTGACGCCATGCGTTACTTCCTGACAGAACGTCACCCGCGACTCTCCTTCGCTGCCGACCGAAGCGACGGCTCAACGATCCTGTTATTCGCCATCGATCCGAAGCCGGGGCTTATCTTCCCCGGGGCTCTGCCGGAGGGCGGCGCGAACGTCGTGGCGGTTTACTTCTGGACAGCTCCGGGCAAACCATCCTCCACCGTGAGTTACGGCTACCAGAGCGCCGCGACGCCTCCGCTGGAGTTCCTCCACTACGACGAGCGCTCGGGTCTCACGTACAAGATCCTGGGCGTGGACGCGCAATATCGCGCGCGCGATGCAGACAGCTTCGCCACGATCGAGGCGTTGTCAGGCAGGCGCTGAACTGGGCGGGCCGGCTGGCAGAGAATGGTAGAATCGTCGCATGGCGCTCACCGAGGCCGACATCGAGCAGTTCATCGCTGAGTTGCAGGCGAATCCGCAGCTCCGCGACCGCGTGCGCGATGCGATCCTCGCGCACGACTTCCTCGCGTTGCCCGGGATCGTCGAGCGGCTGGGGGAGCGGATTGAACAGCTGGGCGAGCGAATTGAAGACCTGACCGTTCAGATGCAGCAGCTGGCCCTGCGAATGGACCGAATGGACGGCAAGCTGGGAAACGTCGATGGGGAAACGTACGAAATCAAGTACGTTCTCAACCTCGGGTCACACCTCGCCCGGACGCTACGGTCATCCCGGCGGGTCTATGCTGCGGAATTACCGGAAATCTCTAACGCTTTCGACGCTGGGCGGATCTCTCAGCAAGACTGGAACGAGCTACACGATCTCGACGTGCTCGCGCTGGGGCGCCCCCGGGAGGCGTCCACGGATTCTCCGGAGCAGCTGTTCGCCATCGAACTCTCCCGCGTCGTGGATCGATATGACGTGCAACGCGCCGCACGGCGAGCGTCGATCCTCACAGCAAACGGCGTGACCGCAGTGGCCGCAGTTGACGGAGAAGCGATTACAGTTGGGGCGCAGCAACTTGC
>CAZKZR010000145.1:0-7256 GCA_964557245.1 uncultured Anaerolineaceae bacterium
GCGGGGGCGTTCGATGCCTCCTGGATCATTGGGATCTGGGTGATCGCGATTGCCGCCGCGGTGAACCCCACCACCGAAGTCAGGCTCCCGCGCCCGCGCTTCGCGCATCCGGGCCCGATTCCCTACGTCCTGGTCGCCGCAGTCGGCGTCGTCACACTTGTTGAAATGCGTCGCGGCGATGCCGATGACCTGCTTCTCGCCAACGTCTTCGCCCTCGGCTTGATCGTCGCCCGTCAGATCCTTGCCCTGCGCCAGGCACTCGCCGCGCAGCGCGCGGAAACCGCATTCCGCGAAGCCGTTCTCGAGGCCCAGAGCGACCTCGGCCTGGCGATCTCGATCCTCGAAGGCCGCCGTGTCATCTACGCCAACGAGGCCGCCGAACGCATCACCGGCTACACCGCGCAACAGCTCCTGTCGTTCAATTCCGTGGAGGAGCTCTTCGCCGGAGGTGATCCGCCGGACTGGTACCAGTGGCTCTCGAATCCCACCGTCCCGGCGGACACCCCGTTCACCCGCCCTGACGGATCCGTCCTGGACCTCGAAATCGTCGCCCGTCCCATGACTGGCTCCGGCGAATCCCGCCTCCTGCTCGTCGCCCGCGACATTACAGCCCGCAAACAAGAACAACAGGCACTCCTGCAGGCGCAAAAGTTCGAAGGGCTCGGCGCGCTAGCTGGCGGCGTTGCCCACGACTTCAACAACCTCCTTTCCACCGTGCTCGGAAACGTGGGACTCCTGCGCATGGGCGAACTCGATGCCGAAGCGGAAGACACCGTCGCCAATATCGAATCCGCGGCCCGTCGCGGCGCTGAACTGACGCGAAGCCTCCTCGATTTCGCGCGAGTCCAGCCGGAGCGCATGGTCGTCGAAGACCTCCGCGAAAGCCTCCTGGAAACCATGGCGCTCGCACGCACGGCACTGCCGGTGAACGTGAAACTGGTCGTCGAAGCGGGGCAGGTCCCGGTATTCGTCCGGCTCAACCGGGGACAGGTGATCCAGGCCTTGCTGAACCTTGTGCTCAACGCCCGCGACGCCATCGGCGAAAAGGGTCAGATCCTCGTCCGGCTCCGCGAGACTGGTCAGCTCGCCGAACTCACCGTCCACGATTCCGGCGCCGGCATGGACGAAGTTACCCTCAAGCGCATCTTCGAGCCCTTCTTCACCACGAAGACCGCAGGCGCCGGCACTGGTCTCGGCCTGGCCATCACGCAGCGCACCATCCGCGAACACGGCGGCCAGCTTTCCGCCACTTCTGAACCCGGCCGCGGCACCACGCTCAGCGTCTGGCTCCCACTTGCCGTGCAAGCCCAGGCGGGCTGACCCTCGCCGCACCAACAGCCAACGCGCATACTGGCCACCATGACAGCCGCCGCCGCGCAGCTGAAAGCGCCGGGTACGCGTCGCTTCCGCCAGTCCGGCGAACTCCTTGCCGCTCTCACCAGCCGCGAACTGCGCCTCCGCTATCAGGGCAGCCTTTTCGGCTGGGCCTGGTCGCTCGTGCGGCCCCTCGCTCTCGGGCTCATTCTCACCTTTGCCCTCGGCAAAGTGCTGGGCACCGGCATCACCGCGGAGTTCCTGCTCGCCGGTTTATTCCCCTGGTTCTGGTTCCAGAGTTCGATCCAGGCCGCGGCGGGCGCCTTCGTCGGCAACGGCGGCCTGCTCAAGAAAGTCCGCTTCCCTCGTGAAGTGCTGCCCCTCAGCATCGTCCTTGGCAACACCCTCCAATTCCTCCTCGCGCTACCCGTCCTTGGCGGGTTCCTCCTTTGGAACGGCTACAACCCCACCCGCGAATGGCTCGCTCTTCCCCTCATCTTCGTGCTCCAGCTCCTGCTGATCTCCGGGCTCGCCTTTTTCGTCGCCAGCGTCACGGTGTTCTTCCGCGACCTCGAACACATCGTCGAAGTGCTGCTCAACCTGGTGTTCTACGCCACCCCGATCATCTACTCGGCCGACAAGGTTCCCGACGACTACCAGTGGGTCATCCGCCTCAATCCGCTCGCCCCGCTGGCTGACGGGTGGCGCCGCATCCTCCTGGATAGCGAATGGCCCGCCTCCGACCTCTGGTTTTCTGTGGCCCTGACTGCTGTGGTTGCCTCACTTGGCTGGTTCACCTTCCGGCGGCTGGAAGACGCCTTCGCCGATGTCATCTGACCGCCCGGTCGTCCTCGACGTGCGCGGCGTCTCCAAGAAGTACCGCATGGTCGCGCCCGGCTCCGAGCTCAAGACAATGCTGCTGCATCCTCGCTCGGCCCTGCGAGCGCGTCACCAGCGCGCGAATCTCTGGGCCGTTGCCGACGTCAGCTTCCAGGTCCGCCGCGGCGAATTCTTCTCCATCATCGGCGCCAACGGTAGCGGCAAAAGCACGCTCCTCAGGCTCCTCGCCGGCCTCAGCCGCCCAACTCACGGTTCCATCGCCGCCAGCGGACAACTCAGCACGTTGCTGGAACTTGGCAGCGGTTTCCACCCCCAGGTCTCCGGCCGCGAAAACGCGGTCATGAACGGGCTGATCGTCGGGATGACTCGCGCCGAGATCGAAACGCTCCTGCCCCGCATCATCGAATTCGCCGGCCTCCAGGAGTTCATTGACCAGCCGATGCGCACCTACTCCTCGGGCATGTACGTGCGCCTGGGATTCGCCATCGCCGCATTCCTCGAACCAGAACTCCTGCTCGTCGATGAAGTCCTTGCCGTGGGCGATCTCCGCTTTCAGGAGAAGTGCTATGACCATATCGCCGGCCTTCAGCAGCAGGGCGTGACCATCGTCATGGTCTCGCACGATCTCGGCGCCGTGGAGCGCTTCTCTGATCGCGCGGCCCTGATGGAACGCGGCCGCATGGTCGCCATCGGTGACCCCAAAAAAGTGGTCGGCCTCCATGTCGAGAGGCTCGCCTCAACCTCGCCCGAGATTCGGGCCGCCCTCGAAGAGCACATCGCCGCCGACCAGGAGGGAATGGACCGCCTCCTCGCCGAAGACCCCGAAGCCCGCGCCGCATTCGAAGCCGCCCTCGAACTCAACCCCGACTTCCACCGGAAGATGGAAGAAGAAGCAGCGCGGGAGGGTCGCGCCCGGTAGAGCGGCTGGGCTTGGTCCGTCTAACGCCTTCCCACTTTCAACCCTCCGTCCCTACACTTCCGCGATGTCCATCCAGAAGACCCGCGCCGCCTGGAAACGTATGCGCGGTCTCGTCTCCCGAGACATCGACATCCATGCCCAATGGCCCCTGACTTTTGGGCTTGTCGGCAAGCACCGGCCCCGCTGGTTCCTCTGGCTCTACCTCTTCTTCTCCATCCACATGTTCCCGGCGGTCATGCTCTACCGCCTCCAGTCGTTCTTCTACGAAGCTGGTTTCCCACCCCTTGCAACCTTCGTCTCGCGAATGAACGACTTCCTCTTCGACGTCGCCATCGGCAATCAGGTCCGCTCGAACGGCGCTCTTCTCATCTCCCATGGCCACGTAGTCCTCGATGGCTGGACCACCCTTGGCCACCATGTCGAGATAAACCCGTTCGTCACCCTCGGCATCGGCAACAGCTCGCAGAAGCCTTTCGAACTCTTCGGCCCCACCATCGGCGACTACGTGAACATCGGCACCGGTGCCAAGGTCATCGGAAAAGTCACCGTCGGCGACCACGTCCGCATCGGCGCCAACGCCGTTGTCCTTTCGGACATCCCTGCGGACAGCACGGCGGTGGGCGCCCCTGCCCGCCACTTCCCCACGCAACGCGGCCCCGGAGATCGTCCGTGGGAGCCCCCGGGCGAGTGAGCGCACACCGGGTCGCAATCCTGACGGTCACTACCAACGCCGCCGGCCACCTCCCGGCCTACTTCGATGCCCTCGATAGGCTCACCTACCCCAACTGGTCCCTCACGGTCGTCGACAACGCCTCGACGGATGGCTCCCCGGCCATCGTCGAAGCGCGCATGCCGCACGCCACGCTCCTGCGAAACTCCAAGAACCTCGGCTTCACCGGCGCCTGCAACCGCGCTCTGGAACACCTCTCTCAAGACCCATCCGTCGACTTCATCCTCTTCCTCAACGACGACACCGAAGTCACGCCGAGTTTCCTCGAACCGCTGGTTGCCTACGCCGACGCGAAGACGCTCGTTGCTCCCAAGACCTACCTCGCCGGACGCGAAGGCACCCTCGACGACTCGGCCGGCGACTTCGACTGGTGGCGCGGCACCTGGAAGCGCCGGGTGCTGGGTGAACATGAAACCGCCGAGGACAACCGTCCGCGTCAGATCGACAACGCCAACCTCTCCTGCCTGCTGGTTCCAAGGGCCGCGTTCAGGGACGTCGGACTCCTCGACGACGCCTTCTTTGTCTATTACGACGACACGGACTTCTGCCGGCGCGCGCTGGGCGCGGGCTACCGGCTCATCTATGAACCAGCGTCCGTTGTCCACCACCAGAAGGGTGCCACGCTCGGCGGCCAACTCTCACCGTTCGGTTGCTACTACCTCAGTCGCAATCGTCCCTATCTGATCCGAAAGCACCGGACGGCCCCGAAGTTCGCCGTCTTCTTCGCCTATTACCTGGCAACCCGCGCGACCCGCATCGCCCTCTGGACCGCCCAGGGACGAAAGGACCTCGTCCGCGCGACCCTCGCCGGCATCCGTGATTTCACCCTCAACCGCATGGGACCACGTCCATAGTCAGAGGTGCCCCCCGGAAGCACGACGCTCTACTCCGGACGGTGCCGGGAACGGCCAGCACCCTCCGGTTCCCCGTTCCCCGTTCCGGCTACCAGGCCTCGCCGAACCGCTCCCGGTACGTCACTTCCTTCACCGGCCGCCTCCGATTTCGTCCCGGCCGCGATCCAGGCCAACCCATCGGAACGATCGCGAACGGCGACACGTTCTCCGGCAGACCTAGGATTGGGCGCACCTCCGCCTCGCGGGCCTTCCATCGAGTTGTCAGGACAGTGCCCAGCCCCAGGGCATGCGCCGCCAGCAGCAGGTTCTGGACCGCCGGAAATACCGAGGCGCCCAGCGCCGTGGCCGCCGCCTCGCCGCTCCCAAACGCGTTTTCCGCGCACACCACCACAAGCACCGGCACCTCGGCCCATGGCTGCCGATCGGGCGCGCCGCTGCCATAAAACTGCTGCCCGAGCTCATCGAAAATCCGGCCCAATTCAGCCTTCGTGGCCGGGTCGCGCACCACGATGAATCGCCATGGCTGGATGTTCCGCGCGCTCGGCGCTCGCGTTGCCGCCTTGAGGACCTGTTCGATGTGCGCGTCCTCAACGGGCTGCGAGGTGAACTTTCGAATCGCTCGCTGCGTTGCCGCGAGCTGCTCGAATTCCGCGAAATCCATGGCTTCCTCCACCGCCCTCGCGCGGATCATTGGCCCGCGCCGGCCGTCCCGCAACCATCAGGCCTGGATGAGTTCAACCTCGATGTCCAGGACCTCTGCGTCCAGCCGCCACTCCTGAATTGCCGCCGCGATCGCCTGCGCCTGCTCATCGGCGTGCCGCGAATCGTTCGAAACGACGGCTGCTCCAATCGTGGCCACACCCACCGAATCCAGGTCTCCGATCTCCGCAACCGAGGCGTTAAATCGTGTCCGCAACCGCTCCACCACCGATTTCACGATGGTGCGCTTCTCTTTGAGCGTGCGCGATGGCAGGCGAAGCCGAACATGAAGGGCAGCAATGGTCACCGTTCGAGTCTAGATCAGCGCGCGCCCGCCCGGCCTGGCGCTCACGGCCAGCGACAGCTGATCATCCGCCGAGCCCGCTCGCTTCGACTCACCCTTATGCATCCCGTAGAATTCGGCGGCACTGTCATAGCCACCTCTCGGAGTTTTTATGAACACCATTGAGTTCCTGCAGATCTCTTCTGCAGTTGTCCCCGATCGCGAAGCGCTCGTCGAAGTGGGAGGCGCCAATGACCAGCGCGTCACCTACGAACAGATGTACCCCCGCGTCGTTAAGCTCGCCAACGCGATGCAGGCCCTCGGCCTGGAGCAGGGTCAAAAGGTCGCGACCATGGCTCAGAACAGCGCTGACTTCGTCATCACCTACTACGCCTGCGCCATGCTCGGCATCACCTTCGTCCCCCTCAACTACCGCTCCAAAGACGAAGAGCTCACCCACATGCTCAACGTCTCCGAATGTCAGGCGGTGTTCGTTTCGGACCGCTACCTGGACCTCGTCGACCGCATCCGCCCATCCCTCACCTCCGTGAAGCACTTCATCTCTTACGGTGCGGGCCGCGATGGCTTCGAGGTCTACAGCAACCTCCTGGCCAACGCCGCAGAGGATGAAATCTGGACGGAAGTCGACGACAAAGACGCCACCATCATCATCTTCACCTCCGGCACTACCGCCCTTCCCAAGGGCGTGCAGCTCACCTACCTGGATATGACGGCCTACGTCACCAACCAGCAGCCGGCGGACCCCGAAATCCACGAAAAGCTGCTCGCCTCCGCTCCCTTCTTCCATGTCGCCGGCGCCACAGCCATGATGCTCGCGATCTGGTGCGGCCGGACGCTCGTCATCCTTCCTCAGTTCACACCTGAGCTCTGGCTCAAGGCAGCGTCGGAAGAGCATGCCACCCACGCCTTCGTCGTCCCCACCATGCTCAAGCGCATCATGGAAGTGCCGGGATTCGACGATTACGACCTCTCCACCATGCGCCAGATCACCTACGGCGCCGCTCCCATGCCGTACGAAGTGGTTCGCAAGGCCTGCGATGTCTTTTCCCCGCGCGGAATCGGCCTTATCAACGCCTACGGCCAGACCGAATCTACCGCCACGCTCACCTTCCTCGGCCCCGAAGATCACGACCTTCGTGAGGACACCGAGGTCAAGGAGCACCGCCTCCGTTCCGTCGGCAAGCCCATGCCGGACGTTGAACTCGGCATCATGGACGAGCGCAACAAGCTTCTCCCTCCCGGTACGGAAGGCGAGATCTGCGTCCGCTCAGACCGTGTCATGAAGGGCTACTTCAAGCAGGAAGATGCCACCAGCACGGCCATCATCGACGGCTGGCTCCACACCGGTGACGTCGGCAAGATCGATGAGGGCGGCTACCTCTTCATCACCGGCCGCAAGAAGGACCTCATCATTCGCGGCGGCGAAAACATCTCTCCCGGCGAAATCGAAAACGTCCTCGAAGCTCACCCCTCGGTCGAAGAAGCCGCAGTCATCGGCGTCCCCGATGTCGAATGGGGCGAAGTGGTCAAGGCCGTCATCGTCCCCAAGCAGGGCCAGAAGATCACCGCTGAAGAAATCAACACCTACGCGAAGTC
>CAZKZR010000146.1:0-7173 GCA_964557245.1 uncultured Anaerolineaceae bacterium
GTTCCTCTTGCAGTTTCTGCCACACGGGCAGATCAAGCCGGCATCCTCACCACGATGCCCACGACACGAGGAAGATCTTCTTCCCACGGTAGTCCAGGAGCTGGTGGTCAACGCCGTGGAAGTCTGGCAGCGTGAAGTTGGGCGCCTCGAGCGAATCGAGCGAATTCGCGCGGTCCTGCGCCGCCTCGCCGATTGCCCAGGTGCCCGTTTCCGCGTCATGCGCGATCGGCTGCGAGAGGTATCCCGCAAGAGCGCCGATGTTGAACCACCCATCGCGAGTGAACTCGCCTTCGCGGCCGCGCGGCAGCGGCACGCAAAGCTCGCCGAGGCAGGCGCCTTCCGGCTTCAGCTCCCATCCGGTCAGTTCGTGGAGACCACTCACCGGCGCCCACGGTCCAGCCGCCGGGCCCCCGTCGGGCAATTCAGAAACGCGATTGTTGATGAGCAGTGTCGGCATTAGCTCGCAACGATACCTCTTTCCGTCTCACGGCTCACCCTCTTTCCGTCTCGATCAGCCCTCTTCCTGCACGATCCGCACAATCCGCCCCAGGTTCTCCAGCCGTTCTTGCATGTTTTGGCCTTCGGGCTGCACCCGCAGCGTGTTCACGCCCGCCTTCTTGTGCTGGCGAACGCGCTCGCGGACCATCGCCTCCGTCCCGATGAGGTTGGTCTGGAGGACCATCTCGTCCGGGACGAGCGCTGCGGCCTCTTCGCGCTTGCCTTCCAGGTACAGCTTCTGCACCGCGATCGCCTCATCCGCATACCCCGCCCGCCGGTAGGCCGCGTTGTAGAAGTTGTGCTGGCGCGAGCCCATGGCGCCGAGCGTGAACGCCAGACCCGGCCGGCGCGGTTCGATCAGCTTCTCGAGGTCGTCCCCGAACGCGACCACCCCGGCCGCCGCCTGCAGGTCAACGTCCTGCAGCGTCCGTCCGGCCTTCGCGGCGCCCTTCTTCATGTGGTCGAAGAAGACGTCCGCGTGTTCGGGCATGAACGAGGTGCCGATCCAGCCGTCCGCTATTTTGCCCGTCAGTTCCAGCGCTTTGGGACTGAGCGTCGCGAGGTAGACCGGGAACTGCTGGGGCGGGGCCGAAGTCTTCAGCGCCTTTCCTTCGCCACCCGGCAGCGGCAATTCGTAGTACTCACCCTTGTAGGCGACGCGTTCGCCGCGCGACGCCATCCGCACGATGTTCACCGCGTCCCGGATTCGCGGGAGGGTGTTGGCGAACCGGACGCCGTGCCAGCCCTCCACCACCTGCGGGCCGCTCGCTCCCAGGCCGAGCGTGAAACGCCCGTTCGACATCGAGTTCAGGGTCATCGCGGTCATCGCCAGCATCGCCGGCGAACGGGACCCCAGCTGGAGGATGCCCGTCCCGAGGCGGATGGTGGACGTCTTCCCGGCCAGCAAGCCGATCGGCGTGGCCGCATCGAAGCCCCAGGTCTCCGCCGTCCAGACGGAGTCCACGCCGAGCTTCTCCGCTTCCTGCACGAACTCCACCGCGCGAGCCCAATCCGGGCCACCCCCGAATCCAATGCTGACCTTCATGAGCGCAACACCTCCCGGGCAAGTGCCCGGAGTATAGAGGGTTTCTTGGTGCAACGAAGTCGGCCGGGCGGTCCGGCCGCGCGCTATCCCGTCTAGCCGCGTGGAAGCCCGAGCCCTCGAGTGGCGATGATTCCCCGTTGGATTTCGCTCGTGCCGCCGGCGATCGTCATCGCGACATCGAACAGGTAGCCCGCCGGGATTTCGCCGCCGAACGGCGCCGTCTCACCGCGCAACTGCCCGGCCATCCCGAGCATCGCCATTGAAGTCGCCGAGATCCGCTGGCTGAGTTCGCTGTTGAACAGCTTGGCGATCGATGCTTCGGAGTTCGGCACCTGCCCCGCCGCCTGCATCGAAATGATCCGGTAGGAGAGCATCGTCAGGACCTGTGTCTCCACCGCCCGGTTCGCCCACGCTGTCCGGATCGTGTCGAAGCCGCTGCTCCGAGTCCGGCCCCGGTTGTCCCGCAGCCACTGGACGTTCTTCTCGATGGTCTGGCGTTGATTCACGCTCGCCCCGATAGAGGAGCGCTCGAAGTCCAGGGTGGTGGTGCCGATGTACCAGCCGCGGTTCACCTCGCCCACCACGTTCCTGGCCGGCACCCGCACGTCTTCGAAGAACACCTCGTTGAATCCGTGGCTGCCTTCCATGTTGATCAGCGGCCGGACCGTGATCCCCGGAGTCTTCATGTCGATGAGGAAGTAGGTGATGCCCCGGTGCTTCGGCGCTTCCGGGTCGCTCCGTCCGAGGAGGAAGCACCAGTCCGCCTGGTGTGCCCCGCTCGTCCAGATTTTCTGGCCATTGATGATCCAGTCGTCGCCATCCCGCACGGCCCGCGTCTGGAGGCTCGCGAGGTCCGATCCGGAACCCGGCTCGCTGTACCCCTGGCACCAGTTCACCTCCCCCGAGAGGATCCCGGAAAGATGCTGGCGTTTCTGCTCCTCGTTGCCGTGCACGATGAGGGTTGGTCCCAGCATCATCACGCCCAGCCCGCCGACCGACGGCGCGCCCGCTTCGGCCACTTCCTGGTTGAATACGAACTGCTCCAGCGGGGTGAGTCCCGCGCCCCCGTACTCCTTAGGCCAGCCCGCCGCGATCCAGCCCTTGCTCCCGAGCGCCTTCCGCCACCCCTCATAGGCCGGTCGCAGCTCGTCTGAAACGCCGTCCATCATGTTTGTGCCGCGCAGTTCGGCCGGACAGCGTTCCTTGATGAAATCCCGTACCTCACCACGGAAGGCGGCCTGTGCGGGCGTGTCTCGAAATTCCACCTGGGCCTCCAGGCGCCCGTAGCCCGTACACAGGGGCGAAACGGGCGCCGAAACGTAGTGGCCGCATTCTATCTGTCGTTGGTTCGCGCTGTTCGCTCCGCCGCGCACAACAAAGGGCCGGCGTTGTCGCCGGCCCCTCGTTCGTTTCGCTCGGGTGCGAGGTTTAACCCCAGCGCGGCTGCTCGCCCGGGTCGATGCCGAGGACGAACTTCGCCACCAGCTCGGGCGCGAGGATCGAGTTCGCCGGGTGGAACCCGCCGCACCGCACGTCGCGGTAGAGCCGCTCCAGCTCGTTGCCCTTGAACATCCCCGAACCACCGGAGATGGCCATGGCCCGGTCGACGATGTCCTTCGCCGCTTCCACAGCGTTGTGCTTCGCCGAAATCAGCTTCGCCGGCCACATGCCGCCGTGGTCAACGCCGCGCGACCACTCGTCGGCCGTCTTCTCCACCATCGCCTCGGCCGCATCGAAGCGGAATGTCATCTGGGCGATGTTGTGCTGGACTTCCGGGTGGTAGGCGAACGTCCGGGTCAGCGCGAGCGACTTCCGCCGATGGGCGGTCTCGGCGGCGAGGTCGATGGCTCGCTTCGCCAGCCCCAGGTAGATGCTGCCGAAGGTTGGTTCGGCCCAGGCGAACACACCAAGGACGAAGAGGTCCGCCGAACCGGCCGGCAACGTGCGGGCGATGTAGCGGTCCGGTACAACGGCGCCATCGAGGATCGTGTCGTCGCTGCGCGTGGCTCGCATGCCCAGCGTGTCCCAGGTTTCCTTGATGGTGTAGCCCGGCGTATCCCGGGGCATAAACGCATGCACGATCTGGCCGTCAGCGGTCATTCCATGAATGCCGAGCCGGGTCCAGACCGGGGTCAGGCTGCCGAACATCTTGTGGCCGGTGAACTTGTAGCCGCCGTCCACCTTTTCCGCCGAGGTGGTGGAAAGGAACAGCGGCAGGTCGTTGCCCGTTTCGCCGTGTCCGGCCGCGTAGACCTCGCCGGCCGCAGCGTCCCGCAACAGCCACTCGAGTGAAGGATCGCCCATCCGGCGCATGTCCGCTGCCACGCCGGTCCAGTAAATGTGCATGTTGGTTGCGAGCGCTGTCGCCGGTGCGCGGTAGGCGAGCCGTCGCTGCTGCTTGCAGACTTCTGCGAGCGAGTAGCCGAGGCCGCCAAGGTCTTCCGGGATCGCCATCTTCAGGTACCCCGAGCGCCGGAGCTCTTCGAAGTCTTCGCTGAAGAAACGGTTTTCCTGGTCGTACTGCCCGGCGCGCTCGCCGAACCGAGTAAGCATCTCTTCGGTGAGCACTTCGCGGGTCATGGTCGCTGTCATGTGGTCTCCTCCGTCCCGAATTCGGGATGCCGTTCAACGTATCACGGCAATGTGCGTTTGCAAGCGTTTAGCGTTGTCCGGAGTAGAAAAGAGTTGTTTAAGATCGTGACCGGTGTCACACTCGGGACATGACCGATACGGCACCAATTGAGCAAAGCGCGGCCCTCCCGGGCAGCGAGGCCAATAGCGAATTCCTGGCCGAAATGGGCAACGGTTGCAATGCCGAGGCGCGCAGGTTGGGGGCGCCCGTAGTTACCGTAGACCTCCAGTTCCTCGTCTTTCTGCGGCGCTTCTCACGCTTCGGCTACTTCCAATACGGACCAATCGGGATAGACGTTACGGTTATCGAGGAAGTCATCGAGCGGACCACCGTGAAGGACCCCGCCGGCGGCCGCATCGCCGTGGGCGATGACTTCGTCGAGTTCTCCCGGTTGCTCGCCGCCGAAGTGCGCCGCAGCGGCCGCCGCCGCATCGATGAACTCCACTATCTCCTTGCATTCATGCGCTGGGGACGGGGCATGCCTGGCCGCGTCTTCGGCGAACTCGGCGTCTCCGTCGAGCAGGTCGAGCGCTTCGCCGCCGAACGCCATGTGCCCGAACCCGGACCGGAGAAGCTCTACTCCCCGGAAGAGGCCGCCGCTTACCTCGGCGTCCACGTGCAAACGGTGCGTGGCTGGATCCGCTCCGGCCGTCTGCGCGCCAGCCGTCTCACCGGTCAGCGGGCGCTCCGCATTCGCGCATCGGACATGCTGTCAGTTCTCGAACCAGTCGAACCGGAAGAGTTATGACAGCGATGTTGGGTCTTGATGTACTATCCACCGTCTTGGAGGCATAGCCATGGCGCTCTACAAGATTCTTCGCAACGTGGGCGAGATCTCCGCTGAGGACATGGATGCCGCAGCCTTCCGCGCCATCGTCTGTGCCAGCCAGTTCTCCGGGTTGAAGTGGCACCGCTCCTACTGGAACGAAGCGACCGGCTACATCGAATGCCTCTACGAAGCGGAAAGCGTGCGCGATCTCGAAGAACACGCGCGCATCTCCCGCATCCCCTTTGATGAAGCGTCCGAAGTGAAGGAATTGCTCCCCGAAACGTATATCAACGGCTAGTGTCCACCGCCTGATCCCTCCCAAAACCCCGCGTTACCACTCTCCCGCACCTCCGCCGTCCCGCGCGCGCAACCCAACCCCCTGTATTAGCCCCTCCGCGCCACAGAGTTGACACCTTTTTCGTGAACGCCCGGCGTCGAATCTGGATATAGCAAGGATGCGGGCCGCCTATGCCTTCGCGTTGCCGAAGATAGGCCGGTCATTGGAGGGATGAATGCGTCGCCATCTGCCAGGGTTTCAACAAATCGCGAATCTCGGGATCGCCACCAAGCTGGGGCTGATCGTGACCGTGCTCGCCATCCCGATCTGCGCGCTCCTGTTCGTGCAGTACCAGGACCGCCAGGCCGCCACCAGCCAGTCTGAAGCGGAAGCGAACGGCCTCGATTACGTCGCAGCCATCATGCCGTTCCTCAACCAGGTGCAGTTGCACCGCGGCCTGGCCGAACGCGTCCTCCGCGGCGATTCCGCCGCCCGGGCCAACATGGACCGAACCGCCGCCGCCGCCGATGAAGCGCTCGCCAACATCAATGAGCTCGACAAGAAGTGGGGCAACGAGTTCAAGACGAAGGAAGCTGTTGCCTTCCTGAACTCCGAGTGGCCCAAAGCGCGCGATGCCCAGGCCAGCACGTCTGACGTCAATGCGCTTCACACCTCGGTCATCGAACAGGGCGTCTTCCCGCTCATCTCCACCGTTTCCAATGAGTCGGGCCTCGTCCTTGACCCGGACCTCGACAACCGCAGCCTGATCGAAGCGCTCACGAATACGCTGCCTCATCTGACGGAATCGCTCTCCCAGATGCGCGCTGCCGGCGCCGGTGCGCTGACCGCGCGCAAGGGCCTCGATGCGGCGCCTGATACGAAGCAGTTCCTCTCCGGCCAGATGGCCCTCGCTACCGCCCAGGCGACCGAACTCTCGCAGCAGCTCGAAGTCGCGATGCGCGAAAACAGCCGCTTCGAAGCCGACCTTCGCCCCATCGTCACGCGCTCGCAGAGCTCCCGCGCGACTTTCATGGACAACACCACCACGGAGATCATGCAGACGCAGGTGCTGTCATCCACGGGCGCCGAAGGCTACTTCCTCCTCGGCGGCAGCGCGATCGATTACTCCAACCAGCTCCTCACGACCTCCAGCGAGGCCCTCAAGGCGGACTTCACCGCCCGCGCTGACGATGCCCGCCAGAGTTTCGCCACCTATGGCATGGCCTCGGTCATCGGCGTCGTGCTCGCTCTCGGCCTGGCCCTCTTTATCTCCGCCACCATCACCCGCCCGATGCGCCACCTGGCCGATGTTGCGGATCGCATGAGCCTCGGCGAACTCGACGTCGAAATCGATGTCGAAGGCGAGAACGAGATTGGCCAGCTAGCCGAATCTCTCCGCCGCATGCAGGCCAGCCTGCGCTCGGCCATCGAGCGCCTGCGCCAGCGCCGGGCGGCCGCCTGACAGCGGAGAGGATGGAGGACGGGTAGATGGAAGCGCCGATTTCCCGCGAAGTTGCCGCGAGGTTGGCCAGCACCGCGGCCGGCATCGATGGTGTGCGAGCGGCCACCGTCTGCTCGGCCGAGGGCGCCGTCCTTGGCAGCTCCGGCGCCGAAGACCCGGCCAGGGAAGCGGCCCTCGCCAGCTTCGTCGCTCTCCGGGCTGAATCGTTGCCGGTCGATGGGGACCTCCGTGGCATGGGCAAGCAGCTCGCGGGCAGCCTCTTCAGCCACCTCGCCATCGCGGGGGACCGAGGCGACACCCTGCTCTTCAACCTCTCCCGCGGCGCTTACCTCTCGGTCCAGGTCGCGCCGGGCCGGACCCCGGCCGCTACCTCCCAGCTCAGCTCACTCGTGCGGCGAGTGGCCGCAATGTCTGATTCGTCGATGAGGAGTTCCCAGCCATGATGTTCCCGAAGGACCGGACCCTTTACTCCAACCTGAACACCTCGTTC
>CAZKZR010000147.1:0-7144 GCA_964557245.1 uncultured Anaerolineaceae bacterium
GCGGTGGGCGTTCGCCGCGATACGCGCGCGTGCTTCCGCACGCGCCCCTGACGGTTCGGGTGGAGTTGTGCATGTCCTGTACGGGCTGCGACGGTTGGCGCGGATCAGGGGGATACTACCTGTGCGATACGCGCGCGTGCTTCCGCACGCGCCTCTGACTTGCGTGACGCGGTGCTGGCCGAGGGCACGGGCGACTGGTGGGAAAGAGTGGATTTCGCCATAAGAAACGGGTGCCCGGAGGCCGAGGCGGGTGTAGACTTGGCCCCCCGGATATGTTCACCCACCTACACACTCATACCGAGTACTCACTCCTCGACGGCATGTCCAAGATGGCGCCGTTGATGGACCGGGTGAAGGCGCTCGGGCAGGAATCCGTGGCGATGACTGACCACGGGGCGCTGTACGGAGCGATCGATTTCTACCGCGAGGCGACTTCCCGCGGGATCAAGCCGATCATCGGCCTCGAGGCGTATGTGGCCACCGGGAGCCGGCATTCGCGCGAGCGCGGCGACAGTTCGCCCTATCACCTGGTGATGCTGGCGCGGAACATGACGGGTTACAAGAACCTCATCGCGCTGACGACGAAGGCGAACCTCGAAGGCTATTACTACAAGCCGCGCATCGACCGGGAACTCATCGAAAAACACAGCGAAGGCATCACGGTGCTGTCTGCCTGCCCCTCCGGGGAGTTCCTGCGGCGGATCCAGGAAGGCGACCGCGAAGGCGCGATCGATGTGGCGAAGTACTACCGCGAGGTGTTCGACGGCCACTACTACCTCGAAGTGCAGGACCACGCGGACGAGAAGTTCACGCGGCTGAACCCCACCATCGCGGAGATCGGGCGCGAGCTGGGTATCAAGGTGGTGGCGACGAACGACAGCCACTTCACGATGCCGGACGAAGCCGAAGCGCACGACGTGCTGCTCTGCATTGGGACGAACGCGACCGTGGACCAGTCCGGCCGCTACAAGTTCGATGGCAAGGGCTACTGGGTGAAGGGCGAGGACGAGATGGCGGCGCTCTTCCCGGACAATCCAGAGTTCCTGACCAATACGAACCTCGTGGCGGACGAGTGCGACCTGGACCTGCACTTCGAACGGACGTTGCTGCCGGAACCGCCAGTGCCGGCCGGCCGTTCGAGCGAGGACTACCTCGCCGAAATCTGTTTCCGCGGACTGCACGAGCGGTTCGAAGATGTGACGCCGGAACTGCAGCAGCGGCTGACGTACGAGCTGGACGTGCTGAAGCAGACGGGCTTCACGGACTACATGTTTGTGGTGAAAGAGATTGCCGATTTCGCGCGCAAGGCCGGGATCAAGATGGGCGTGCGCGGCTCGGCGGCGGCCTCGCTGGTGCTCTTCGTCCTGAAGGTGACGGACATCGACCCGGTGGCGAACCGGCTGGTCTTCGAGCGCTTCCTGAACATCGAGCGGCGGGAAATGCCGGACGTGGACTTCGACTTCGCGGACGACCGGCGAGACGAGATGATCCGGTTCGCGTACGAGCGGTACGGCAAGGACCGGGTGGCCCAGATCATCACCTTTGGGACGCTGGGCGCGAAGGCTGCGATCCGGGACGTTGGCAGGGCGCTGGGGATTTCCTACGCGGAGACTGATCGGGTGGCGCGGCTGGTGCCGGAAGTCCTGCACATCACTCTGAACGATGCCCTCGAGCAGTCGCAGGACATGAAGGAGATCTACGACACCGACGCCAAGGTCCGGCGGCTGCTGGATACGGCGAAGAAGCTCGAAGGAGTCTCGCGCCATGCGAGCACGCACGCCGCCGGCGTGGTCATCTCGCGGGACCCGCTGATCGACCATGTACCCTTGCAGCGCCCGAGTAAGGGCGACGAAGACAGCATTCCGACGACGCAGTTCGCGATGGAGCAGGTGGCGAAGATCGGCCTGCTGAAGATGGATTTCCTCGGCCTTTCGAACCTGACCATCCTGCAGCGCGCGGTGGACCTGATTAAGGAGAACACGGGCGAAGAGCTGGACATCGTCCACATCGCCGATGGCGACGCGAAGACGATGGAGATGCTCGGCAAGGGCGAGACGTTCGGCGTGTTCCAGCTTGAATCGGCCGGGATGCGCCGCTACGTGCAGGACCTGCAGCCGACAAATATCTCGGACCTGTGCGCTCTTGTGGCCCTCTACCGGCCGGGACCGATGCAGCACATCCCGCGCTACATCGATGGGAAGCACGGCAAGATCCAGATTACCTATCCGCACCCCGCGCTCGCGGACATCCTGGACGAGACGTACGGAGTCATTGTTTACCAGGACCAGGTATTGCTGATTGCGCGGCAGTTCGCCGGCTACTCGCTCGGGCAGGCCGACATCATGCGCAAGGCCATGGGCAAGAAGAAGGCCGAGATCATGGTGGAAGAGCGCGGGCGGTTCGTCGCCGGCGCGGTGGCCAATGGCTATACGGAAGCCGACGCTATGGCCGTGTTCGACCTCATCGAACCGTTCGCCGGTTACGCGTTCAACAAGGCGCACAGCTGGTGCTACGGCCACATCGCCTACCAGACGGCGTGGCTGAAGGCGAACTACCCGGTGCAGTACATGACGGCGCTGCTCCAGCTTTCGAAGAGCGCGCCCGATACCCACGCCCGAATTGCGGCGGCGGTGGCGGAGTGCTCCAAACTGGGCATCGAAGTGCTGCCGCCGGATATCAACGCGAGCATGGACAACTTCAGCGTGGAGCGCCGCCAGGACGGGTCGCTGGCGATTCGATTCGGCATGGGCGTAGTCAAGAATGTTGGTTCGTCCGCCGTGGAAGGCATCATCGCCGCACGGGAGAAGGACGGCATTTACCGGGACATCGAGGATTTCTGCAAGCGGGCAGACCTGAGCAGCGCCAACTCCCGGGCGATCGAGCACCTCGCCCGTTGCGGCGCATTCGACCTGTTGCCGGGAGCGCCCGGCCGAGAGCCGTACAACCGGAACGAACTGGTACTGGGTTCGGAGCGAATCATCCAGGAAGTGAAGCGGGAAAAGGACCTGCGGGACAGCGGCCAATCGACGATGTTCGACCTCTTTGGGAGCGAGGTCGCGACGCCGGGATCAGGCTTCGAGCTGCCGCAGGTTCCGCCGACGCCTTCGGAGTGGCTGGTCTGGGAAAAGGACCTGCTGGGTGTGTATGTATCCGACCACCCGTTCAAACCGATCGCCAACGATGTCGCGCGGTATGCGAGTCACCAGATCTCGGAGATATCGGTCGAACTGAAGGGCCAGACGGTGACGATCGGCGGGCTGGTGAACCGCGTGCAATCGCGGGCGACCCGCGACGGGCGGAAGTTCTACGTGGTGGACCTCGAGGACCTTTCGGGCACGGTCGAACTCACGGTCTGGAACGACACGATCGAGCTGACCGGCGAGGAGATCTGGGCCGAGGGACGCGTGCTGGTTTGTTCGATCGAAGTGCGCGACCGGGGGGACCGAATCGGGCTGAATGTGCGGAAGGCCGCTCCTTACGACGCGGCGGAGGGTTCGGTGGTTGGGTTCGTGGCCGAGCAGTGGCAGGTGGAAGCGCCGAAGCGACGGCCGCGCATGGACCAGGCTCCGGGCGAATCCGGCGGCGCTGCACCCCCGGCATCCAACGGGCAGCGGCCTGCCAACGGGAACGGCTATGCGAATGGCCAGCGCCCGCCGAACGGCGGGGGATACCGCCAGGGTGCGAATTCGGCGCCGAACGGCGCGACTACGGAAGCATCGCGGCCGGGCGTGACGCCACCAGTGAATGGCGATGCGTCCCGGTTCACGATCACGATTTACGAGACGGACGACGTGATCGCGGATGAGACGTTGTTGCGAGCCGTGGCCGGACTATTGCAGAAGAACCCGGGCAAGGACGAAGTGCGGCTGGTGATCCGTGATGCCGAAGGCAACGACAGCGAGTTCGACCTGCCACACGCGGAGATCAGCGAAGAGCTGGCCCGCAGCGTGAAGAACCTGCTGCGGAACCAGGGCCAGGTGAAGTTGAGTTCGCCGCGGATGGCCGGCGCAGCGTAGTTCGGCTCGTTCGCAGTGCCTTTTCGAGCCGCCTGGCGGGCGCTGTCGATTTCCTGTCTTACCGATCGTTAAACAGATGCCGGGGACTTCTCGTACGAAAGGAGGAGCCGGTTTGTGACGCCTGCCGCAGAGTGAAACCCGGGCTCCAGAGGACACTCAGGGAGCGGTACGACGGCACGACGACTTACCGCGAACCGGGCCATCGAACTGATGGCCCAGGTTCACCCGAAAGGCGGAAGTCTGCCTCCAGGGTCACCGGCACCATAAACAAGCGGTCCGAAAACGAGGGCCCCCACCACAGGAGAAGGAGGCGAACCCGATGGCTATCCGACCAATCCCCTATCCGGTTTTCGCCGGCACCCGCGCCGGCCGCCTCGCCCTTCCGTGGGGCCTGATCGAGCGTGCGGGGCGCTTCTCCCGGGACTTCGGCATCGTGCTTTCGGTGATCGGTGTGTACTTCCTGTTGCGGGGAGCCGCGCCGGACCGGTTCGGCTATTCGGTGGAAGTGACCAAGCACCTGGTGAGCTTGGAAAAGGCCCTGCACATCTTCTGGGAGCCGAAGGTGCAGGAGCTTTCGATACGCTTCTATGCGGTGAAGGAGTTCGCGAACTTCACCTATGCCTACCTGCATTTCCCGGTGCTTCTCGTGGTGGGCGCGTGGCTCTGGTTCCGCGACCGCAACGCCTTCCGCTTCATGCGCAACGTGATGTTCGTTTCCATGGCGATTGGGCTGCTGTTCTACTGGCTGGTGCCGGCGGCTCCGCCTCGCTTGATGGCGACGTACGGCTACGACCTCGGCTTCGTGGACACGGTCTTCGGTGGCAACACGCACGTGGACTACGCGCAGCCGTCGCTGATTCTGAACGAGTACGCGGCGATCCCGAGCTTCCATTTCGGGTGGATCGCGATGGCCTCGGCGGCGATCTGGGTGAACACCCGGAGCGTCACGCTGCGGACGGCCGCGGTCACGCTCACGGTGGTGATGACCTGGGCGATCGTGGCGAGCGCGAACCACCTTTTCTTCGACATGGCCCTCGGAGGGCTGGTAATCATCGTCAGCTGGCAAGTGGCGAAGCGCCTTGAGCGGCGCCGCCAGCCGGCGGTGAGTGCGCGGATCACGGTGTTGGAACGGGAGCGGGCAGAGGCGGCGGCCTAGTGTCTCCGCCGGTACAACCGGTTCCACGGCGCAGAAAGGCTTGAACTCATACAAACCTTATTCAAGGTTGTTGGAGCCCCGTCCTAGCGCCGCGCTGCCGCTGACCGCACTACGCGCGCCACTTCGTTTGCGAGCGTGACGGCGGCTTCGCTGGCGCCGCGGGCGCGCAGCATGTCCTCGGCGAGGAAGCGCGCGATGTAGGCCTCGGGCGTCATCCAGCGGTGGTAGGTGTGTTCTTCGTTGATGGCGGCTTCCGTGGCATCGGCGCAGGAGCCGTTGTAGATGACGGTGTGAGCGGTGCCGGCTCCGGTCTCGTAACTCATGATGTCGACCAGTTCGAGGTCTGCCGGGTCGACGGTGATACCGGCCTCTTCGAAGAGTTCGCGGGCGGCGGATTCCACCGGGCGTTCGCCCTGTTCGACGTGGCCGCCGGGGATGAACCAGCCGCCCGCCGAGAAGCCACCGGCCCGTTTCATGACCAGGATTTCCTGGCCGCGCCAGAGGACCACCGAGGCCGAAAGTTCGAAGCTCATGGGCGAAGTCTACTCAATTGCCGATTGAGGATTGGCGATTGACGCGTCGCGGAACAAGAACGAGACGCCGACACCGTGATTCGTGAATCCGCGGCGGGTAGACTGGCGCGCGATGGTTATTCCCTCTCCCGAACGTATTCGTGAAGCGCTCAAAGGCGGATTGCCGAAGGCGAAAGGCGATGAACACATCATCGTGATCGGCGCGGGCATGGGGGGCCTGGTGGCGGCAACCGAACTGCTCCATGCCGGTTACAAGGTGACGGTCCTCGAAGGGCAGCAACGAGTCGGCGGGCGCGTGTTCACTTTGCGCGAGCCGTTCACCGAGGGTCTCTACGGCGAAGCGGGAGCGATGCGCATCCCCCGGGCGCACGATTTGACGCTCCACTATGTGGAGAAGTTCGGGTTGACCACCAAGCCGTTCACGATGGGCAACCCGAAAGCGTGGACCTACATCCACGGCCACAAGGTGCGCATGGGCGAGTTCAGCAACGCGCTGCACGCGACGGGGTTCGAACTGGCCGAAGAGGAGCGGATGTACGCGGTCATCGAACGGTGGTCCCGGACGCTGCAACCGCTGTTCGACCGGATCAAGACCGGAGGCGCGGACGCCTGGATGGAGCTGGCCAAAGAGCTGGACCAGTTCTCGTTGCACGAGTTCCTGGAGAGCCGGGGCTGGAGCCAGGGCGCGATCGAGCTGTACGTGCTGTTCAGCGGAATGGAGCCGTTCCTGAACAGCGCCTTCATGGAGATCCTGCGTGAGGAAGCGGGCGATTGGTTCAGCAACGTGGTGTACATCGCCGGGGGCATGGATCAGCTGCCGCGGGCATTCCTGCCGGAGTTAATGCCGCACATCCGGTTTGGGGCGAAGGTGACCGCGATCGCCCAGGGGAGCGAGGGGGTCACGGTGCAGTTCCAGGGGCCGGCCGGGCGCTCGGCGATTAGTGGTACATCGGCCGTCGTCGCGCTGCCGTTCCCGGTGCTGCGCCACATCGAAATCACCCCCGCGGTGTCCCTGGGCAAGCAGCGGGCCATTCGCCAGCTGCATTACGACGCGGCCTCGAAGGTGTTCCTCCAGTCGCGCACGCGCTTCTGGGAGACGAACGACGGCATCGTCGGCGGCGGGACGGTGACCGACCTGCCCATCCGCCAGCTGTACTACCCGGACCACGGCAAGCAGACCGGCCGCGGCGTGCTCCTCGCGAGCTACACCTGGTCCGAAGACGCGCAGCGCTGGGGCTCGCTTTCGGCGGGTGACCGGTTGTCGCAAGCGATCGAGAACGTGGCGGTCATCCACCCGGAGATCCGCGACAACTTCGAGGTGGGCGCGAGCAAGATGTGGCACGACGACGAGTTCGCTGGTGGCGCGTATGCGCTGTTCGACCCCGGCCAGCAAACGCATTTGTTCTCGCACATCATCTCGCCGGAAGGGCGGTTGTTCT
>CAZKZR010000148.1:0-7098 GCA_964557245.1 uncultured Anaerolineaceae bacterium
GCGCAAGAGGCCCACGCGGTCCCACGCCTCGATGCGTACAGAGACGGGGTACAGCTTGCTCACCGTCCCCCACTCGACTTCCACGATTCGCTCGTGCTCTTCTTCGTTCAGGACGTTGTGACAATCCGCCCGGTGCACGGTCACGCCTCGAGTCCGCGTCACGTAGCCGACAATTTGGTCGCCAGGCAGCGGATTGCAACAGCGTGCCATGGTCGTGAGCAGGTTCCCCACGCCTAGCACGCGCATTCCCGGCGCGCCCAATGCCGCTGGAGCCAACTTCTCCGGCAGCGCCGGAGCCGGCGGCTCCGCTACCGCTTCCTCTTCCGCCACTGCGGCGCCCATCTTCCGTGCGATCGAGTTGGTGCTCACGCCGCCGTAACCCAGCGCCGCCAGGAAGTCTTCCCATGACGGATACGGGAACATCCCCAGCAGTTGGTCCTGTCGCTCACTCAGGTCCAGGCCTAGCCGGCGCATCTCCTTTTCGATCAGCTCACGTCCGCGATCGATGTTCTCCGCGCGTTCCTGCTTCCGGAACCACTGCCGGATCTTCTCTTTGGAATGTGTCGTCCGGACGTATCCGAGGTTCGCGTTAAGCCAGTCTCGCGATGGCCCCTTGCTCGCCCGGCTGCGCATCACGTCGACGACGTCGCCGTTTCGCAGCTGCGAATTCAGCGAGACCATCCGGCCGTTCACCTTGGCGCCCACCGTCTGGTGTCCCAGGTCGGTGTGCACCCGGTACGCAAAGTCCAGCGGGGTCGCACCTGCCGGCAAATCCAGTACGTCGCCCTTCGGTGTGTAGACGAACACCTGGTCGTGGAAGATGTCCGTCTTCACGCTTTCCACAAAGTCGTCGGCGCCGGTTAGATCGCGCTGCCAGTCGAGCAGTTGCCGCAACCAGGCAATGCGCTCCTCATCCTTGCCGGAATTCTTGCCGCCCTCTTTGTAGCGCCAGTGCGCCGCCACGCCGTACTCGGCCACCCGGTGCATCTCGTAGGTGCGGATCTGGATCTCCAGCGCCCGGCCCTGGGGGCCCACCACTGTCGTGTGCAGAGACTGGTACATCGAGTCCTTCGGATTCCCGATGTAGTCGTCGAACTGGCCCGGGATCGGGCGCCAGATGGAGTGGATGATGCCCAGCGCGTGATAGCACTCCGCCACGGAGTCCACGAACACCCGCACCGCCAGCAGGTCGTAGATCTGGTCGAATGTCTTCGACTGCTCTGAGTAGCGGTGCATCTTCTGGTAGATGCTCGCGATGTGCTTCGCCCGGCCACTGATTTCCGCGCTGATGTTCGCCGCATCCAGGTGCTCTTTCAGCACCGCCGAGGCCTCCCGGATGTACCGCTCGCGCGTCACCCGCTTCGAAGCCAGCAACTCCGCGATCTCCCGGTACTTCTCTGGTTCGAGGTAGCGAAACGCGAGGTCTTCCAACTCCCACTTGATCTGCCACACGCCGAGCCGGTTGGCGAGGGGCGCGAAAATCTCTTGCGTCTCGAACGCGATCCGGCGCTGCTTTTCAGCCGGAAACGCCCACAACGTCCGCATGTTGTGCAGGCGGTCACAAAGCTTGATCAAGACCACCGAGACGTCCTCGGCCATCGCCAGGAACATCTTGCGCAGGTTCTGCGCCTGCGCCGTCCCTCGCGAAGGATCGATCCCGCCCACGTTCATCGGCAGCTTGTCCAGCTTCGTCAGCCCATCGACCAGCTTGCCCACCCGGACGCCGAACATCTCGGTGATGGTCTCGTTCGCTACGCCGCAGTCCTCTTGCACGTCGTGCAGCAGCGAGGCGGCCAGCGCCTGGTGGTCCAACTCCAGGTTCGCAACCATGTACGCGACCGATACGGGGTGAGTGATATACGGGTCGCCGGTCTTGCGTAGTTGCCCTTCGTGGCACTTCGCCGCGAACTCATAGGCCTGCTTGATGCCTTCGAGGCGCTCCGGCGGAAGGTATTCGGCGGCACGTTTCAACACAGCGCCGAATTCGACGTCCTGTGCAATCGGCTCTTCAGTCCGTACCGCCAAGCAGAGCACCTCTTTGCCTCGGGAGGGTGGACGCCTATCCTACCATGCATCCCCTCGCCGGAAGAATTTACCGTTATGACTACCCGATTTCAGGCGCCGCGGGGCACGCAGGACGTGCTCCCGGATATGCAGCCCTACTGGCAGGCGGTCCTCGATGCCATCCGGGTGGTCACGCGCCTGCACGGGTTCCGCCGCATAGATACGCCCGCCTTCGAATACGCCGGCGTCTTCGAAAAGGGCTCGGGCGATACCACCGACATCGTCGAAAAAGAGATGTACGCCTTCGAAGATCGCGGCGGCGAGAAGCTGGCGCTCACTCCGGAAGCCACCCCGGCTATCTGCCGCGCCTACCTCGAACACGGGATGGGCAGTTGGCCGCAGCCGGTCCGCCTGTACACCACCAAGCACATGTTCCGCTATGACCGGCCGCAAAAGGGACGCTACCGACAGCACACCCAGTTCGACTGCGAAATCCTCGGTTCCACCGATCCGCTCGTGGACGCTGAGGTCATCTCGGTCCTCTGGCGGCTGTACCAGATGCTCGGCATCAGCGGCGTCAGCGTCCGCCTCGGTTCCCTCGATGACCTCGAGCCGCGCCGGGCCTACATTGAGCGGCTGAAGGACTACTATCGCCCGCACCTCGCGAAACTCTCCGAGGACAGCCAGCGCCGCTTTGAACGCAATCCGCTCCGCCTGCTCGACAGCAAGGACGAACGCGACCTCCCGTACAAGGAAGCTGCGCCAAAACTCGTGGACCAGCTCAGCCCGGAAGCGAAGCTCCACCACGAAACGGTCCTCGGCGCCCTCGAAGCCACCGAAATCCCCGTCAGCATCGACCCATTGCTCGTCCGGGGGCTGGATTACTACAACCGCACGGTCTTCGAAATCGTGCCGGACGCCGACGCCCGCGCCCAGGGCACGGTCGGCGGCGGTGGTCGCTACGACGGCCTGATGGAGATCCTCGGCGGGCCCGCCACGGCCGGGATGGGCTTCGGCAGCGGCATCGAGCGGATCATCCTCGAAATGCAGCGCTGCGGCGTCACCTTCGATGAGGCGGCGCTCGCCGACGTCTACATCGTCCACCGTGCTGAAGGCTCGTCGCCTGCCGTTTTCGCCCTCGCCTCCCGGCTCCGTTCCGCCGGCCTGGCGGCCATCGTGGGCGAAGCCGGCAAGTCCATGAAGGCCCAGATGCGCGGAGCCAACAATTCCTCCGCGAAGTTCGCCGTCATCGTCGGCGATGACGAACTCCGCCAGGGCACCGGCATGCTCAAGGACCTTTCCGGCGATTCGGACCAGGAAGCGGTCGCGCTGAATCAGTTACCCGCGGTCATAGCGGCGCGCCTCAGAGGCTAAGCCGTCCCGGTGCTATGCTTGGCACGGTCCGCCACGGCGGGCCGTTTGCTTCGCCATGGAACCAGCAATCCTCTCCCAACTGCAACGCATACGCGAGCGTTATAACGAAATGACGCAGGAAATGGCGCGCCCTGAAGTCGCCGCCGAATTCGAACAGCTCAATAAGCTCGCCCGCGAACGTGCGGAAATCGAAGACGTCGTCCAACTCTTCGACCAGTACGAGGCCGCCCAATCGTCGGCCTCCGATGCCCAGTCGCTGCTCGCAGACGGCGACGCGGAAATGAAAGAGCTCGCCGAAGCTGAACTCGCTGAAGCGCAGGCCAGGATCGCGGATCTCGAAGCGCGGATGCGCCGCAGCCTCCTCCCGAAAGATCTTCGCGATTCGCGCAACGTGATCATGGAAATCCGCGCCGGGGCCGGCGGCGAAGAAGCCGCCCTCTTCGCCTTCGAGCTGTATCGCGCGTACGCCCGCTACGCCGAGCGCAAGCGCTGGCAGACCGAAATCCTGAGCGCCTCCGAGTCAGAAAAGGGCGGCTTCAAGGAAGTCGTGTTCGAAATTCGGGGCGACGGCGCCTACTCCCGCCTCAAATACGAGAGCGGAGTCCATCGCGTCCAACGGGTGCCCGAGACCGAGTCCCAGGGCCGCATTCACACATCCACCGCAACCGTGGCCGTCCTCCCCGAGGCGGAAGAAGTCGATATCGCCATCGAGGAGAAGGACTACCGTGTCGATATCTTCCACTCCTCGGGCGCTGGCGGTCAGAACGTCAACAAGGTCGCTACGGCCGTTCGCCTCACGCACATTCCCACCGGCATCGTCGTGGTCTGCCAGGACGAACGCTCGCAGCTGAAGAACCGGATCAAGGCGATGACCGTCCTCCGCTCACGGCTGTTCGACATGGAGCAGAGCAAGGCCGATGCCGAAATGAGCGAAGCACGCAAAATCCAGGTCGGAAGCGGCGACCGCAGCGAGAAGATCCGGACCTACAACTTCCCGCAGGACCGCATCACCGACCACCGCGTCGGCCTTACCGTGCACAACATCCCGCAGCGCCTCGATGGCGACCTCGAAGACATCATCGATGCCGTAGCGACCGCCGATGAAGCCGCCCGCCTCGAAGGGCTCGTGTGAACGCTCGCGAGGCTGCCGCCGATGCCGCTGCTCGCCTCGCCGCGGCCGGCGTCCCCGAACCCCGCTTCGAAGCTGAACTGCTCGCCCGTGAATCCGCAGGCATCGACCGCGCCCAGTTCTTCTCAGGCGCCGAACTCCCGCCCGGCGCCGCGGAGACGCTCGATAGCTTCGTCCAACGCCGCGCGACCCGGGAACCAGCGCCCTACATCACGGGCCACCGGGAATTCTTCGGCAGAGAATTCGCCGTCGGCCCGGGCGTGCTCATCCCGCGTCCCGAAACCGAACTGCTCGTCGACCTCGCCCTCTCGGAACTCAAGGCCGACCCGCGCGCTGTGGTCATGGAGGTGGGGACCGGCAGCGGGGCGGTCGCAGTCACCGTCCAGGCCGAGCGTCCGGGCGCTTTCGTCATCGCCACCGAAATCAGCCGGGCAGCGATGGCCTTCGCAGCGCGAAATGCCGCGACGTGGGCGCCCCAAACGAGCCTCGTGCTCGGCGACCTCGCAGCGCCCGTCGCCCGTGCCGATGTCGTCCTGGCGAACCTTCCCTACATCCCCAGCTGGGAAATCGAAGCCCTCGAACCGGAAGTGAGCAAGTTCGAGCCGCTGGTCGCTCTCGACGGCGGCGTGGATGGCTTCGCGCTCATTCGCAAACTCATTGACGACTGCGCCGCCAGGCTCAAGCCAGCACTCCTCGCGCTCGAAGTCGCATACGGTCAGGCGAAGGACGTCGCCGCGATCATCTCCGCCTATGGGGTCGACTCGTGGTCGGTGAAGGACCTGTCCGGCATCGACCGCATCGTTTGCTCGCGGTGGCGATAGGTGGACGGCATCTTTCGGCTCTCAGGCGCACGAACACACCACCCGGCCGTCGATGCATTCCTCGACGGCCAATCCCCGGAACTGGGCGCCATCGCCCGCAGGTGGTTTACGGCCCTGCGTGACTGCGGCGATGGCGACATTCGCGAACTGATGCATGACGGCTACGCCACCGCCTGCGTCGGTGACGCGGCACTGGCCTACGTAGGCGTTTTTCGAGCCCACGTGAACCTCGGATTCTTCTTCGGCGCCGAACTGCCTGACCCGGCCGGCCTGCTGCAGGGCCGCGGACGCCAGATGCGGCACGTAAAGCTCCGGCCGGAAGAACTGCCAGACGTCGCCGCAATCGAAGCGCTCATCGCTGCCGCCTACGCTCACCTTCGTTCCTGCCTCCAGCCAGTAGGTCCCGCATGACCGTAAAACTCATCGCCCTCGATATCGACGGCACCGTCATTCCTCCGGCGCACTACGGCCACGATCACCTGCCGAGCGAGCGCCTGACAGCCGCCGTCCGAGGCTGCATCGACGCCGGGATACACGTCATCCTCGCCTCAGGCCGCATGTTCCCCGGGACCGCGCAGATCGCGCGCCACTTCGGCCTCTCCGGCCCGGTCGTCTGCCAGCAGGGCTGCTCGGTTCATCTGCTCGATGGCACGATGACCCACGAATTCCCGGTCGACCGCGCTGTTGCGATGGAAGTCATCGAATACGCCCGCGAGATCGATCGCGCGTACGAGTGGTTCAACCCGCTGCGCTACCTGGCCTCCCGGCAATCGGCGGCAACCGAGCAGTACGGGATCGTCAGCGGTATCAAGCCCGAATACCGCCCTGACCCCGAGAACGCCGGCATCGAACCCACCGGCGTCGGCATCATCTCCTCCGCCGACGAAGCCAGCCGCATCCACCAGGAACTCAGTCGCCGCCACGCCCACCAACTCCACATCCTCGATTTTCCCGAAGTCACCGTGGCTGTCTCGCTCGACGCAAACAAGGGGCACGCGCTGTCGCTCGTCGCCGCGGACCTCGGCATCTCCCGCCAGGATGTCCTCGCCGTCGGTGACAGCGTGAATGACGCATCGATGCTCGCCTGGGCCGGCCGTGGTCTCGCCATGTCCCACTCCGACGCCTACGCGCTCGACGCATCCGACGACACGCTCCCCGATGACCCGCACGCTCTGGAAGAACTCCTGGAACGGCTCGCCGCGGGCGCGCATCTCGCCCGCGGCTAGTGCCGGCGCGATACCATGCGCACACCTTGCAACGGAGACCAGAGATGGCCCAGTGGCTCTACGTCCTTCGCCCAACCCGCCCGGGCATGCTCACCGAGGGACCCACTCCAGATGAACAGGCGTCGGTCGGCCGCCACGTCGCCTACCACATAGACCTGGCCAGCAAAGGAATCGACATCATGGTCGGCCGGACGCAGACCAACACGCCCGACACTATCGGCATCTCGGTCTTCTTCGCTGAAGATGAAGCCGCGGCTCGCGCAATCATGCTCGCCGACCCCACCGTCGCCGAAGGAGTCATGACCGGCGAACTCTTCCCCTACAAGATAGCCTTCGGCAACGCAGAATCGTTCCGTTCGGCATTGGAAGCTTCCGGCTGACGCCGATCAAACCCGGCCCGCATCTTCCCTCTCCCGCGAAGCACGAGTCGGGAGAGGGGACGGGGGTGAGGTCCTAGCTCGGGTCGATCCGGTGCCACACCCGCATCAGCACCAGTCCAATGACGAAGATGACCGCCAGCGCTGCACCGAGGGGAATGACGGTA
>CAZKZR010000149.1:0-7085 GCA_964557245.1 uncultured Anaerolineaceae bacterium
CCAATGTGCGAGCGGTTTGTTCGCGCTCCGCGATCTCCCGTATGAGCGCGTCGTTCCGCGTCCGGATCTCATCGATCATCGTGTTGAAGCTCTGCGCCAGGTCGCCGAACTCGTCGCGGCTCTGCACCGGGATTGAAGCGTTGAAATTCCCCGCGGCCACCGCCCTCGTGCCTGAAACCAGCGACTCGATCGGGCTGAGCAGCAACCGCCGGTTCAGCCACGCCGTGCTCACCAGCGCCATGAAGAACAGCAGGATCATCACAAGGATAATGAAACCCACCGTCCGGTTTCCCTCGGATTGGATGCTCTCCGTGACGCCTGCTGCCTCCGCCGTCAGTTCATCTACCGGCGCCACAAGCGCCAGGCTCCCGCCAACCGTGGTCATCGGCGCGAACGCGATGAACATGTCCTTGCCGTCCGAGTTGAACCGCGCCACGCTCGTCTTTCCCGCCACCATGTCATCGACTGCTGCCCGGAACGCGGCGTTCTTGCCCTCTTCCGCCATCGCCATCAGGCTGTCGTACTTGGTTGTCTTCAAGAAGCGGCCTTCCGAGTCCACGTAGAACCCGTAGCCTCCCGGCGTTGGCTGGATCGCTTCCACCTGCTCCGTGAGTTTCGAAAGGGAGACATCAACGCCGATGACGCCCCGGAAGCCGGTCTCGTCGTACACCGGCGTGTAGGCGGTCAACACGGGCCCGCGGCCCGCCTCATCCTCGTAGGGCGGCGTCCACCGTGTCAGTTCGTCCGGGTTCTTCTCCGGCCCGAACTCGTCCATCAGGTTGGCGATCTCAGCCGGGGTTGTCCCGGCGTTCAGCAGCGCATTCGTCGGCGGGTAATATCGCGCCAGGCCATCGACCGAGATATAGAAGATGGCGATCGGCCGGAACTGTTCTTCGATGAGCCGCCCTTCATAGTTCGTGAATAGAGAGCTGAAATACCCGTCCAGGATCTGCGATTCGGTAGCGTCCTTGAGAATCCGGCCGGTGAGAGGCGCATTCGCCGGGACGATCAGGTCCGTCGTCCGGCTCTCCGCGGGGTCGTAGAGAATCCCGTTCGCTGAACGCACCAGCGAACCCGCTTCCAACGGCGGTGCCGTCTGTCCCTTCAGCCCGAGGAACCATCCGCTCTGGTGCCCCCACTCCGCGGCTGGCGAAAGTTGCAATTGCCCGATGTACGCCTGCTGTCCGCTCAGCGTCTCGAGCGTCCGCCGGCCCTCGTTCTCCAGGCCCAGCCGGCTCTTCTCCGCCGCGTTGTTCTGCGATCGATTAAAGCCAACCGCCACCAGCGCGATCGTCGTGACCGCGAGGATCAGGATGAACAGCAGGAGCGATAAGTTGAGCTTTGGGCCGAGCCGCAGAGGTACTGAACGCATGAGCGGGCCGCCGGACTAGTCGACCGGTCCGAGGCCGATTTGGCGCGCGTACAGCGCAGCCTGTGTTCGACTCTGAACGCCCAGCTTCACCAGGATGCTCGAAACGTGGGTCTTCACGGTGTTCTCACCGATGTACAGCGCCGCCGCGATTTCCTTGTTCGCGCGTCCCTGGGCGAGAAGCCGGAGCACGTCAGTCTCCCGTTCGGTTAGCGTTTCGGGGCTTTCCGGCGCTCGCACTTCGCGCACCAGTCGTGCGGCTGCCTGCGGAGAGAGCTGGACCTGGCCGTTCGCCGCCGCTTTGATGGCGCGCGTCAACTCCTCGGCCTGGGTGTCTTTCAACAGATAGCCGATAGCGCCCGCGCGCACCGCGCCCACCACCGATGCGTCTTCCAGCACGGAGGTGAGGGCGATGACCTCGGTTTCGGGCACTTCCCGGCGGATATGGCCGATGGCCGTGATCCCGTCCATTACCGGCATCAGCAGGTCCATCAGCACGACGTCCGGCTTCATCCGCTTCGCGATATCGAGCGCTTCCGCTCCGTTCTGCGCTTCCGCGATGACATCGAACTCCGGGTCATCCAGAAGGAACATCTTGAGGCCCTGGCGGACCACCGCGTGGTCATCCGCAATCACGATCCGGATGGGCATTGCTCCTCCAATTAGGGGCACGCGAATTCGTTTCGCGAATCCCTCGAACTATATCACCGCGCCGGCGCCGAACCTTCCTCATCCTTTCGCAGGAGATTTAGTTCACCCGAAGTACTTCTGACTAACCCACCCGCGAGTGACGCCCTGCCGAACAACTGCCAATACCGTTGTAAGCGTGATGGATTCCCCTATTCGCCTCCTCCTCGTTGATGATGAAGCCCGCGTTCGCCAGGGCCTGCGTATGTGCATGGCCGGAGAA
Source organism: uncultured Anaerolineaceae bacterium (assembly GCA_964557245.1). Classification (GTDB taxonomy): domain Bacteria; phylum Chloroflexota; class Dehalococcoidia; order Tepidiformales; family Tepidiformaceae; genus Amarobacter. The sequence goes on from CAZKZR010000149.1 coordinate 2,280, forward strand.
CCGGATTTCGAAGTTATCGGCGAGGCGGAAGAAGGCGGCGCGGCAGTTACGCTCGCCGCACAGCTCCACCCCGATGTCGTGGTCCTTGACCTCCGCATGCGGGGCATCGACGGCATTGAGGCCGCCAGGGAGCTCTCCGCTTCGGAACCTTCCACTCGCGTCGTGATCCTCTCGCTTCAAGACGATTCTGGAACCCGCAAAGAGGCCATCGCCTCTGGTGCTTCCGCCTTCGTCGGCAAGCAAGAAGGCATCGCCCGCCTGTTCGAGGTAATCCGCGATGTGGCTGGGCGCGCACAGGCGTCCTGAAACCAGTCCATCCGTCACTTGGGAGAGGAAACCAAATGAACCAGGAAATCGCCCTCAACGCCCCGGCTCACACCACTCGGCAGAAGGAGCGCACTTTGACCACCCTCCAGGCCGAAGGCCTGTCTCAGGCCACCGCAACGGCCATTATCAACATCGATAACGTCGTCAAGACGTATGACGCAGGCTCCCAGCAAGTGCGGGCCCTCAAGGGCGTGAGCCTCACCGTCCACTCCGGCGAAATGGTCGCCATCATGGGGCCTTCGGGCTGTGGGAAGACCACGCTACTCAACTGCGCCAGCGGCCTTGATGTCGTCGACGCAGGCACGATTACCATCGCCGGATCAGACCTGGCGACGCTCTCGGACAAGACGCGGACCACGTTCCGGGCTCGGAACATGGGGTTCGTCTTCCAGACGTACAACCTGCTCCCGGTGCTTTCCGCCGTGGAGAACGTCGAGCTCCCACTCATCGTCTCCGGTGTCAGCCCCCGGGACGCCCGTAAGCGCGCGCTTTCGGCGCTCGAAACCGTCAGCCTCCGCCACCTGGCGAACAACCGGCCGGCCCAACTCAGCGGCGGCCAGCGCCAGCGCGTGACCATCGCCCGCTCGCTCGTGAACGAACCCGAGATCGTCTGGGCCGATGAACCCACCGGCGCCCTCGATTCGAAAACCGCCGACGACATCATGGTTCTCATGGAAACCCTCAACCGGGAAAAGGGCCTCACCTTCGTCATCGTGACCCATGACCCGGCCATTGGGGCCCGCTGCAACCGCGTCATCAAGATGCGTGACGGCGTTATCGTCTCCGAGGAGTCCCGCAAGTGAATGACCTCTTCGGACTCCCAATCAGCACGCTCGCTATCGTGCTTGGGGGCCTGCTTGGCGCATCGGTGCTCACCGTCGCCATCCTTGGCATGGCCAACCGGACCATGTTCAAGTTCGGCCTCCGCAACATCCCACGTCGCGGGCTCCAGTCAGTACTCGTGGTCGTCGGCCTCGCCCTCGCCACCCTCATCACCACCGCCGCCTTCGTCACTGGCGATACAGTCGATCACTCCCTGACCAAAGACGTTTACAGCGTCTTCGGCCGGTCCGACGTCGATGTCTCGTGGAACGGCGAACGCGACTTCGGCCGTGACCAGGGCGCCGTCATCGAAGGCGACATGGTCTACGCCGATGGCTCCGCCGTGGACGCGCTCGAACAGCACTTCGCCGGCGACGCCGACATCGATGCGTTCCTGCCGTTCCTCAATGTAGCGGCCCCCGTTACCAACCTGACCACCAACGACGCTAAGCCAGCCATCCAGCTGACAGGCGTCGATTTCGCGCGCCTCGACAAAGTCGGCGGCCTGACCATGCTCAACGGCAACCGCGCATCCGCAGACGACCTCGGCAGCGACGGCGTCTTCCTCAGCAAGCGCGCCGCTGACGACCTCCATGCGAAGCTCGGTGACAGCCTTGCCGTCACGCTCGATGGCAAGACCACCAACTATCGCGTCGCCGGCATCGTCCGGGACGAATTGGCATCCGGCGTCCAGGGGCTTAGCTATTCGAACGTCCCCGGCGGGCTCGTCATGCCGGTCGCCCAGTTGCGAGAGCTGGCCGGCTTCCACAACAACGAAGTCAGCTCGATTACCGTCGCCCTCCACGGCGACGTGCGCAGCACCGCTGACCTCGCCGAACCGGTCACTGACCGCCTGAACGCCTACCTCGAAGGAGACGGCGCGCAAATCTTCGGGCCGAACGTGGTCAAGACCCAGGACTCGGGCGCCACCGCCTACGCTGCCAAGTACAACCAGATCGAAGACGCGGAACTGACTGGTAACGTCATGACCACGCTGTTCCTCGTCCTCGGCCTCTTCTCCATGGCCGCCGGCGTCATGCTCATCTTCATGATCTTCGTCATGCTCGCCGCCGAACGCCGCGCCGAGATGGGCATGGCCAGGGCCGTCGGCGCTCAGCGCGGCGATATCGTGAAATCCTTCCTCGCCGAAGGCATGGCCTACTCGCTGCTCGCCGGCCTCATCGGCGTCGGCGCCGGCATTCTCTCGGCCTGGCTTCTCGTCGATGTCTTGCTCAAGGCCACCGGCGGCAACTACTTCAATCTCATCGAAATGCAGATCACGCCCCAGGCCCTGGTCATCGGCTACAGCCTCGGCGTGGTGCTCACGTTCGTCACCGTCATCTTCGCCTCGTTGAAGGCGAGCCACGTGAACATCGTCGCCGCCATTCGCCAGCTTCCGGACGACCGCAAGCCAGAAAGCAAGCGAAAGACGCGCTGGAAGTGGGTCGTCGCCGGCATCCCGGCCATGATCGTCCCGCCGCTCGGCATCTGGTGGTTCTTCCGCAAGGGCATTGGGCTCCCATGGGCGTGGATCGTCGGCCCCACCGGCCTCGGCGTCGCCGCCCTCTTCATGATGCTCGGCAAATCATCCGAAGTGCTGTTCCCCTTCGCTCTCGGCATTTCGCTCGTGCCGCTCTGCCTGGCCGCGATGGCCCGACAGTTGCGCGTGCCGAACCGCCCACTCTGGACGCTGGTTGGCATCATCATGGGCTTCTACTGGCTCATGCCCGCCAGCCTTCATGACCGGCTCTTCGGCCACTTCGATAGCGATATCGAGATGTTCGTCCTCAGCGGCGTGATGATCGTCATCTCGTTCACGCTCGTCATCGTCTTCAATGCCCGGCTGCTCACCTCGCTCTTCTCACGCTCCGGCGAAGGGGTGAAGGCGTACGGCGCGGCTTTCCTCACTGCTGTCGCCGCGGGCGCCCTGGCGGTCATCGGTTTCGCAATGCGTGATTCCGGCGATGGCCTTGGCCAACTCTTCTACCTCGCGGCCGGCCTCGTGCTGCCGATGGCTCTGACCATCGCCGCTTCCGTCCGCTACCCGGCCCTCGCGCCGGCCCTCAAGATGGCCATCGCCTACCCGCTCAGCAACCGCTTCCGCACTGGCATGACCATCGCGATGTTCTCCCTCATCGTCTTCTCGCTGACGGTCTTCAGCGTCCTCCTCGCGAACTTCGATGCCGCCTTCCTCGGCGGAGACGCTCGCGCCAACATGGATGTGATGACCACCGCGAGCGGTACCAGCACCGTCCGCGATGTCCCGGCCGCTCTGCAGCAGGCCAACTCCCCGGTCGCGAACGATGTCGCCGGCTATGGCCGCACCACTATCGCCTCCGGCGGCCAGGTTGTGTCGCAGCCCGGAATCGAAAACGACGGTATCTATCCCGTCATCGGCGCTGACGATGGCTTCCTCGGTAGCCTCAACACTACGCTCCAGGCCTACGCCAACGGCTACACCGATGAACGCGCAGTCATGGACCTCGTCCGCACGGACCCGTCCTACGCCCTCGTCGATACTTCCGCTGTCGGCATCAGCTTCAACGACACCTTCGACTGGACCGTTGACGATGTGACCATCACCGATGACCGCTTCGACCCGTTCCAGCTCACTATCACCAACCCGGTCACGGGAGCCAGCAGCACAGTTACCGTCATCGGCGTCCTGCGCACGCAGCTTCCTTCCGCCACCGTCTCCGGCATCTACGTGGACGAAACTGCCTACACCGGCCTCTTCGGCCAGCCCGAATATCGCCGGGGCTTCATCCGCCTCGCCGAGGGCGCCGACAGCCGCGAAGTCGCCCGTGGCATTGAATCCGCACTCGCCGTTCAGGGCGTGAAAGCCGAATCCGTCGAACAGATCTTCGCTGACATGTCAGCGACGAACACCGCGTTCAACCGCATGTTCCAGGCGTTCATGGCGCTTGGCCTGCTCGTCGGCATCGCCGGCCTCGGTGTCATCGCCTTCCGCTCAGTCGTCGAACGGCGCCAGCAGATCGGCATGCTGCGAGCCATTGGCTACCAGCGCCGTACGGTGACGCTGACCTTCATCCTGGAGTCGAGCTTCATCGCGGTGATGGGCATCCTCTCCGGGGTCGTCGGCGGCGCCATCCTTGGCCGCAACCTGTTGACCTCGCCTGACTTCACGGATGGCGCCGACATCAAGTTCGCCATGCCCTGGAACGAAATCATCATCGTCATCGCAGCCTCGTTCCTGTTCTCGCTGCTGATGACGTGGTGGCCAAGCCGGGACGCGAGCCGCGTGCCCGTGGCGGACGCGCTCCGCTACGAGTAGACCCGTCCTCGCCTTCACCTCTGAGATGGCGCTCCGCTTCCGCGGGGCGCCATCTTTGGCTTGTACCGGCATTCCTACAGGTGGTCGTTGAAGAACTGCGCAACCAGGACGAGGAGCTCCCGGCTGTTCGGACTCGGCGTTCCTCCCACCGGAACGAAGCCATGGCCCGCGTTGGCCACCCGCACGAACGTCACATCCGCACCGGCGTCTTCGAGCGCCGCCGAAAAGATCTCCGACTGCGAGATCGGCACGACGGGGTCTTCTTCTCCGTGCAGCAGCAAGAACTCCGCGTCGCCGCTGTCCACGTAGTTCACGGCGCTCGCCCGCCACAGCATGTTCGAATCGTCGTCGGCCCAACTGCC
>CAZKZR010000150.1:0-5296 GCA_964557245.1 uncultured Anaerolineaceae bacterium
TGGACCAGCGCGAAGTCAGGCTGCCGCGGGGGCTTCCTCCTCGAAGGCTGCCCTGAAGACTGCCAATTCCGCTGAGCCGGTCTTCGCGGTCGAGTCCCAGCGAAGCATCGCTTCGATGGTGAATCCGAGGTCGGCCGCTTCGCAGAGGGAATTGCAGTAGGTCATTTTGAGCGAGCGACTGCTGGAGCGGCGCCAGTCGTAGGCGACGTCGCAGCGTTGGCAAAAGCGGATATTTGGGGTTGGGTTCGTGGTTTGCATGGCGTGCCTCCTTCCGCTCACGGGGAGGCCAACCGTCGTCCCCCGAGCGGTCCACCTGAGCCGTTGCCGGCGTTTGGTGTTCTGCTGGCCATGGTCGCTCATGCGAGGAGGAGCATTACAGGATCGGTTGGGCAGGATGGTCCGGCCGACAGGGCTGATATCGGCAGTCGAACTGACCCTTACGGGTGGGACACCTCCAGTGATTTGGCCTCACCTGTGAGCACGACCCGGGAGAGTCATTGTTCGAAGAACCTGAAGACCGCGGAGATCATTAGGACGAATCCCAACCAAACGGGAAGACCGACGACTGCCCCGGCCACGCTGCCAATCGCGGAACCCAAAGGATGGCGGTCGAGCAGAGTAATGGCGCCCACCAGCGCGCAATCGAACACGATCGCGGGATAGGAAAGTAGGAAGAGCGGGAGGGCGATCGGGTGGCCAAACTGCCCACGATCTGCATCTGGGTCGGCGGTATACGCCGCGGCACCGCCCAGAATTGCGCCGAACAGAAACAGCGCAACAAGGCCCGCAGCGGCAACGACGAGGGTCAAGTTCCGGCGCCGCTTGTCGGGAGCCAGCTCCCTGGCGACCGGGATCGCGGGAAGGGACCAAATGAATGAACCCAGCAGAAGGACGACGACAGTGCCCACCGTAGGTTCCTAAGTTCAGACTCCAGAACGGGCTGGCCCGTGCGAGGCCCGTTGCCAGGTCGGCGGCTTAGTGTGCATTTTCGGGCGTGACCCGCGAGGTACCCAAGGGTCGGCCTTGAGGACCCTTCGGGCCGACCGGTCGAACTGACCCTTACCCCGGTGCCCGTTAGGATCGGGGTATCAGGAGCAGAGGCAGCGCGTGAGATTCTGGCGTAGAAAGCCGGCGGAAGAGGCCCAGGATGCGGCAGACGAGGCGGTCGCCGCCGAAGCGGAGCCAGTCTCGTTCGAACCCACTGAGGAAGAGCGAGCGGAGGTCCACGAGCAGACTGAGCGCGCGGTGGAGCGGACGCGGCGGGGATTCTTCGGGCGCCTCGGCGGGCTGTTCGAGCGGTCCGACTTCACGGACGACCTCTGGGATGAACTGGAAGAGATACTGATCGGCGCGGATGCCGGGCTCGAAACGACGAGCGTGATCCTCGATGCGGTGAAGAAGCAGGTGAAGTCCGAGGGCGTGAAGCAGAGCGCGCGGGTGCGCGAACTGCTACGCGAAGAGCTCGTCGATGTGTTGTACGAGCCGGCGGACGAGCCGCTGGCGTGGGAATCGGAAGATGCCCCGGAAATGAGCATCATCCTGGTGGTCGGGGTGAACGGCGCCGGTAAGACCACTTCGATAGCCAAGCTTTCTCACGCGTTCAAGCGCGATGGGGCGAGTGTTGTGCTCGGCGCGGCGGACACGTTCCGGGCTGCCGCGACCGACCAGCTCAAGGTCTGGGGCGAACGGATCGGCGTACGCGTGATCGCGCACCAGCCGGGCGCGGACCCCGGGGCTGTGGTCTTCGATACGCTTTCCGCCGCGGAGAGCACCAAGGCCGATTTCGTCATCGTCGACACGGCGGGGCGGCTGCATACGAAGGCGAACCTGATGGAAGAGCTGAAGAAGATGCACCGCATCATCCAGCGCAACCACCCGGACGGCCCGCACGAGACGTTCCTGGTGCTGGACGCGACGACGGGGCAGAACGGCCTGATGCAGGCCAAGACGTTCGCGGAGGCAGTGGGCGTGACCGGGATCATCCTGGCGAAGCTGGATGGAACGGCTAAAGGCGGCATCGCTTTCGCAATTGCACACGAACTGGGCATTCCGGTCCGCTTTATTGGGACCGGCGAAAAAATGGACGACCTCGCGCCGTTCGACCCCGAAGACTTCGTGGATTCGCTGCTGGCCTAGGAGGCGTCATGGCCGACGTGCTGGCCTTCTGGGCTACCGCACTCGTAATCGCCGCGTGTGGATTCCCCATCGCGGCGGTGGTGTTGCGGCGGCTCCCGGACGGCGGCGCGGGGCTTAGCTTTCCGCTCGGACTGTTGGTCACGAGCTACCTGTATTTCATCCTTCGCGTCTTCAACGTGCTTTCAGCCGGGCGGCGGGACTACTTCGTCGCCGTTGTCATCGTGGCGTTGCTTTCGGCGGGGATAGCGGGCCGGGACCGCTGGTTGAAGGTGACGTGGCGGCGAGCGTGGCCCGGTGTCGTGATCGCGATCGGCGTGTTCAGTTTCGCGTTTTTCGGCTACGTCGCGTTCCGGTCCTACAACAGCGAAATCGGCGGGACGGAGCAGCCGATGGACCTGATGTACCTGAACGCCACGCTGAACAGCGAGGAGTACCCGCCGAAAGACCCGTGGCTTTCGGGGGAGCCCGCGAGCTACTACTACTTTGGGTACCTGCAGTCCGGCGTGCTGACGGCGGTTTCGGGGGTGCCTGCGTCAGCCGGATACAACCTTTCGCTGGGATACACCTTCGCCGCCGCGGCCGCAGGGATTGCGTCGCTGGCGTATGCACTCGCGCGGTGGGTGCTCGGTTCGAAGGGGCGCAACTGGGCGATGGCGGCTGGCGCCCTCGCGGTGGCCATGCTGTTGTTTGTGGGATCGCTTTCGGCGGTTTTCGAATGGCCGGCGGCCCACGGTCATGCGAATCGAGGGCTTTATTCGGCGTTCGGCGTCGAATGGATGGTGCACTGCCAGCCCGGCGAGACGGCGAATTGCGAGACGGACGCGAATTCGCAGAAGTGGTACCCCGACGAGTACTGGTTCTGGTGGGAGGGTTCGCGAATCATCCCGAACACGATCACCGAGTTTCCGTTTTTCAGTTTCCTGCTGGGCGACCTGCACCCGCACGTGATGTCGTTGCCGCTGGTCTTGCTGAGCCTCGGGCTTGCCGCGGCGCTCTGGCGAGGACACGGGCAATTACGCTGGCGGAGGCTGCGGGCTTCTCCTCTCGAGGCGTTGTTGTATGCGGTCGTGCTCGGAGGGCTGGCGTTTCAGAACGCGTGGGACGTCATAACGTTCAGCGGGATCTTCGCGCTGGCGGCGTTCGCGAGGAACCTCCGCCGAGGGCCGCCGCTGGCGGCGTTGATCGACACAGCGGGCTTCCTCGGCCCGATCTTCGTAGCGGCGGTGGTGCTGTATCTGCCGTGGCTGCTGGACTTTTCATCCCAGGCGCAGGGGCTGGAACCGTACGTTGGGCCCGGGACGCGTCCGGCGCACCTGCTGCTGCAGTTCGGCGCGCTGGGCCTGGCTGGACTGGCGACCGCTGCCTGGTCTTACCGTGGGCTTCGCGGCAGCACCGCTCAGAACATCGCGCTTGGGACGGCGTGGTTGCCGCTGCTGCCGTTCCTCAGTTGGATCGGCCTGGCGATGGCGAAAGGGGCGCTTTCGGACGGCGTGGACGCGCGCGGAGCGGGAGGTTGGGTCACGCTGGCGGTCTACGCGGGGAGCGCGTGGCTGCTCTGTTTTTCCGCGGTGGCGCTGGCCCAGACCAAGCGGGCGATGGCGTTTCCGGCGGCGTGCGCGGCTGTCGGCGTCATGCTGCTCTACGGGTCCGAGTTGTTCCTGATTCGGGACGTGTTCTTCGGGAGCGTGCCGCGGCTGAATACCATCTTCAAACTTTCTTACCAGGCGTGGGTGCTGCTTTCGCTTGGAGGTTCAGTGGGCGTGATCTGCGCGCTACGCAACCTCCGGGCCCGTCCGGTGAACCTGGTAGCGGTGCCCGCTCTCGGGCTTGTGGCGCTCGGCCTGTGCTATCCCTTGCTGGCGGCGTTCAACCGGACGAATGGCTTCACCGCTCAGACGAGCATCGACGGGCTTTCCGCGGTAGCCGCGGCCGATCCCGGCGAGTACGACCTCGCGCAGTGGATAACGAACAACACACCGCGCGACGCGGTGATCATCGAGGCGAGCGGCCGCCGGTGGTCGCCGAGCAGCGGCGCGCCAACGCTGGTTGACCCGAACGTGGATTACAGCGACTCGGCGCGCATCTCCGGGCGGACGGGGCGGGCAACGCCGATTGGGTGGTATTTCCACGAGATCCAGTGGCGCGGAGACACGCCGGCAAACCGGGCTGAGTTCCTGCGCCGGCAGGACGAGGTCGACGCTGCGTATTACTCAGGCGATCCTGAGCGCGTGAAAGCGGTCATGCGGGAATTCGGCGCGGAGTATCTGGTTGTCGGGCGGATTGAGCTCGCGCGGTATCCGGGACTGCTACCGGATTTCTCGACGTTCCTCGAAGTGGCGCACAAGTCCGCGAATTACGCGATCTACCGGTTGCCCGAAGATTCCGCGGTGCGGAAACCGTGACGGTTATCGGCGAGGCGCGGCCGGCACAGCGCGAGATTTCCATTGCCGGGCTTGCCTGGCTGGCGCTGGGGAGCCTGTTTGTCCTCATCCGGGTGGCGGGGCTGCTGAGTATCCCGGTCGGCGGCGCGGAACTGGATGCGCTCGCGGGAAGCTGGCAAGCGCATGCGGGAAACACGGACTCGCGGTTTTTCCCGACGCTGCTGCAGGGCCTTTCCGCGGCGACGTTCTCGTTCACCACTTCGGAGACCACCGCGCGAGTGCTCGTGGTGCTCGCGAGCTGCTCGACGCCGTTGGCGCTCTACCGCCTGCGGAGGACGTACGGGGAACCCGCAGCCCTCGCCACGCTGCTGTTGCTGGCGTTCGACCCGGCGAGCGTGTTGTTCAGCAGCACCGCGACAGCGTCCGGCTTCGATGTGCCCATCGTGCTGTGGCTGGCGGTGCTCGACCACGAGCCGGCGCCGCGACCATGGATGCTGGCGGGCGCGGGATTCGCGGCGGCCACCGCAGGCGGCATCGTCCTGCCGTTCGCTGTTGCGCTGGCCGGGATCCGGCTGGTCCAGCAGGATTACCCGCAGCGTGAGGCGACACTCTGGGCCGCCGGCGGAGCGATTGCCGGGGTGGTGGTGGCCAGCATTGGTTTCGGCTTCGGCTGGGAGGGGCTGGTGGTCCCACCGGTGGCGGTCTTCGGCGCCGGATTCGACCAGACTGGGGCCTCTGAACACACCCGCTACTTGGCCCTCCTGTATTCCACTCCGCTC
>CAZKZR010000150.1:5306-7045 GCA_964557245.1 uncultured Anaerolineaceae bacterium
GTTCGCAGGCTGGCGCGACCGGGTCTGGGGGCACACGCCGGTGCTTCTGTTCGCGTGGTTCGGCGCGGCCTTGCTCTGGCTGATAGCCGCGGGCGGATCGCACGACCCGGCGCCGTTGGTAGCGCTCGCCATCCCGGCGGCCCTGCTCATCGGGACGAAGGCCGCGAACATCGCCGGGGCGCTGCAGCGAGTGGAATGGGGGTACGCCGCCCCGGTGCTCTGCGCGGTTGTCCTGGGAGCGGCGGTGATTGAGGCCTACGTAGTCGACTGGGCGAGGGTGGACCGGCCGGGCAGCGCGGACGACAAGCTGATTGTGGCCGGGCTGTGCATTGCGGCGATCGCGGTGCTGGGCATCCTCGGCATCAACCGACGCACAGTGGGCGCGACGTTGGTGCCGGCCCTCCTCCTCGGCGGGCTGCTGATGGTTTCGGGGACGTCGGCGGTAGCGTTCGGCAGCCCGAGCGAGCCGCTGCCCTCACCGATCAGCACGCGGCAAGGCGCCGAGATCCGGGCGATTGCCGTTGCTGCCCGCGCCGAGCACGGAGGAGCAATCGTGGTGCATCCGTCTTTCGAAGATGCGATGACCTGGGCGCTGCGCGATTCCGGGGATATCGTCGTTGCGAGCAGGCTGCCGGAAGATGCGACGGTAGCGATCTGGCCAGCATCGGAGCCGGCGCCCGAAGGCTATTCCATCGTTGACGGGCAGTGGTCGTTGGTGGAAATCCGGCGCGGCCCTGACGGCGGCTTTCTCGACTATCTGCGATGGTTAAGCAACCGCAACTCGCTAAAGAACGCCCAGGTTCCTCTCGCCGTATATCTGAAAGCAGGCCAATGACCACCAGATCCACGACGATTCCGCACGATCCCAGCGCTTTCGAACGGCTGCTGGCCGCGCGTATCGCGCTGCGCTGGGAAGTGGTCGCGTATGTCGTGGTCTTCGGGGTGGCTTTCGGTTTGCGGTTCTTCGACCTGGGGACGCGGGCGCTTCACCACGACGAGAGCATCCACGCGCAGTGGTCGTGGAGCCTGCTACAGGGAACTTATAAGCACAGCCCGATCTTCCACGGCCCGTTCTACTACCACGCGCAGGCGCTGGTGTTCTTCCTGTTTGGGGCGAACGACTACACGAGCCGCCTTTCGGCCGCCATCTTCGGCATGGCGATCGTGGCGATGCCTCTGCTGCTGCGGAAGCGGCTGGGCCAGGCGGGGACGTTCGCCGCGGTCGCGTTCATCGCGCTTTCCCCGACGCTTGTGTATTACAGCCGGTTCTTCCGCGAAGACATCTACATGGCGTTTTTCACCATGCTCATGGTGGTCGCGATGTGGCGGTACTTCGACGAAGGGCGCGACCGCTGGCTGTACGTGCTGGCCGCGGCGTTCACCGGGAACGTGCTGACCAAAGAGGGCGCGTTCCTCGCGATCGCGGTGTTCCTGGTTTACGTGAACGTGTACACGGCGGTCCAGCTGGCGACGCGGACGCTGCAGGGGCGTTCGAATACCTACTTTCGGGAAGAACTGGCAGCACTTGCAGCCAGCCGACCCGAACTCGGCGCGGACGAACTGCATGCGCTCGCGCGGGAGCGTTCCAGCATCGACACACCGTTCCGCCGCCTCTTGCTGACCATCGGTTTCGCGCCGTTCGCCTGGGTGTTCGCCGCGTTCTGGCCGTTCCTTGGCCCAATCCGGTCGCGGTTGGACTGGGGCGAAGAGATGCCGAGACCGGGCGACGTGCTGGTGCT
>CAZKZR010000151.1:0-7040 GCA_964557245.1 uncultured Anaerolineaceae bacterium
CCGCGGCTTCCGGGCGCCGAGCTTCCGCGAGCTGTTCCTGCAGTTCGCGAATCCCCGCGCTTCGCGTCGTGAGTTCCAGGACGGCAGCTCCAGCCCGCGCCGCCGAGCTGGCCGTGTTATCCGTGCAGTTGTGCGCAACCACCAGCACATCCCGCAGCTCTGCCGGGTAATCCTGGTTCAGGAGGTCGGCGACGATGCGGCCGATCACCTCCTCCTCGTTCCGCGCGCATACGAGCAGCCCGAACCGCGGCAGCCCATTCGGGGCGCGCTGCGGTACCCCGCGCATCTGCCGGCGATATCCCAGGGTCGTAACCGCGGATTGATAGAGCGAAACCAGGACCACGAACAGTTGGGCGGCGATAAGGCCGATCTTCCAGAATCGCCAGGTGGATCCCATGGGCGCTCATTATTCGACCGCGAACCCGAAGGCGCACCCTCCGCCGGGCAAAACGAAAGGCCCACGTTTCCGCGGGCCCTTCGGACGATTCGCTGAGGCGTCTAGCCGCGCGGCAGGCCGAGACCGCGCGTGGCGATGATGCCCTTCTGCACTTCGCTCGTCCCACCGGCGATGGTGGAGCTGACGGCCTGCATGTAGCCCATCGCAGCCCGGTTCCGCACGTTCCCGTGCATGCCGTACAGGTGCATCGAGAGGTTGGCGATCCGCTGGCTGAGCTCGCTGCTGAACAGCTTGCACATGCTCGCCTCGTAGTTCGGGATCAGGTTCTTCACCTGCATGCTCACCACGCGGTAGCTGAGCATCTTGGCGACTTCGCACTCGATCCAGCGGTCCACGAACTCGCCCCGAACCTTCGGGTTGCGCGTGAACGAGGCTTCGCCGGCGCCCGACTTCGCCTGGCGGATCAGGGATTCGAGCTGCTTGCGCACGCCGATGGCCGAACCGATCGAGCTGCGCTCGAAGTCCAGCGTGGTCGTCCCGACGTACCAGCCGCGGTTCTCTTCGCCGATTCGGTTCTTCATCGGCACCCGCACGTCTTCGAAGAACACTTCGTTGAAGCCCTGCTGGCCGGAAAGCTGGGTCAGCGGCCGCACGGTCACGCCCGGGGCCTTCATGTCCACCAACAAGTAGGTGATGCCACGGTGCTTCGGGGCGTCCGGATCGGTCCGGACCAGCATGTACATCATGTCCGCGTACTGCGCGCCTGTGGTCCAGATCTTCTGGCCGTTGATGACGTAGTCGTCGCCGTCGCGAACCGCGCGTGTCTGCAGGCTCGCGAGGTCCGAGCCCGCGCCGGGCTCGCTATAGCCCTGGCACCAGATGATCTCGCCCTTGAGAATCTTGGTGAGGTGCTCTTCCTTCTGCTCCTCGGTGCCGTGCTCGATGATCGTCGGCCCGATCATCATCACGCCGAAGCCGCCTACGTTGCCCGGCACGCCGGACTCCGCGAACTCTTCGTTCATGATGAACTGGTCCACCACCGACATGTCGGCGCCGCCGTACTTCGTCGGCCAGGAGGGAGCGATCCAGCCCTTGGCGGCCACCTTTTCGCGCCATTCCTTGATCGCGCCCATGCGCCCGAAGAGCGATCCCTCGCCCTCGTCGCTTCCAGCTCGGAGAGCTGCCGGTGCTTCCTTATTAATGAATGCGCGGACTTCCTTCCGCCATTCGGCTTCGCGTGCGTTGTCGCCGAGAGTGATTGCCATTCGTGATTCCTGCTTTCGGGGAGATGCTTCGCCTCGTGCGGAGCAGATATGCGTTGACGATTGTGCGGGAGCCGCCGTAAGCCTGCAAGCGAATGAAATTCGGGTTTCACTCGATGCCCGTATCGGATAGTTCGATGAACGCTCCCATTCCTGCCGTTCCATCGCTTGTGATAGGATTCACATGTCCCACCGGAGCACGCGAGCGCCCGGTTTGTCCCTTCTCCTACTGCTCTGCTTCCATTTGCCCTCGGGCGCTCGCTGCTCCACTTAAACCAGCCCTCTCCTGTTATCCTTAGAGATATGACTCGCCCCGCCCGTAACCCACGGCCCACCCTCCAGGAACGCTGGGCCGAAGTTCAGGGCCGCTGGGAAGAGAAGAAACCCGCCCAATTCCGCTCCGCCGTCGAAGTCTTGCCCGGCCTGTACCAGGTACGGACGCGCGGTTCGAAGGCTTACCTCATCCTCGATGACGACATCACCCTCATCGATACCGGCTCGGTCGGTTCCGGCGGCCGCGTCCTTCGCGCACTCGAAGAACTCGGCCGCTCTCCATCCGATATCAAGCACATCGTCATCACCCACTACCACATGGACCACGTGGGCGGCCTGCCCGAGATCCAGGAGTACGTGCCCGCTCGCACCGGGGTTCACCTCGCCGAGGCTCCCCACATCGAGAGTGAGGCGCTCCTTCCGAATCCGTTCCAGCATCCCCTCCTCGCGAAGATCTGCGAACCCTACCTCCGCCGCAATGACCCTGGGGCGGCCCGCGTCGATGTAATCCTCGACGATGGCGATGAGATTCCGGCGCTTGGCGGCATGCGTATCGTGCATGCGCCCGGGCACACGGCCGGCAGCATCTCGCTGTACTTCCCCAACCGAGGCGTGCTCCTCGTGGGAGATGCAATGCAGTACAAATTCGGGCGCCTGATGCTCCCCAGCAAGCTCTTCACCGAAGACATGGCACAGGCCGCGGATTCAGTCCGCAAGCTCGCGGACCTCGACTTCGAGACACTCTGCTTCAGCCACTTCCGGCCCATCCTGTCCGGCGCTGACGCGCGCGTCCGCGAATTTGCCCGGTCGCTGGCCCCTCGGTGAACACACTCACCGACATGCTGGAGCGCTCAGCGCTCGACCACGCCGAGCGCACTGCCGTGACCATGCGCGTGGGCGTACGCACCATCCGCTACAACTACGCAAAGCTCGAAGAACGCGCCCACGCCTACGCCAAATTCATGCGCGAACAGCGCGTCGGCAAGGGCGACCGCGTGGTCATCTGGGCAGCCAACCAGCCCGATTGGGTCGCCGCGATGTTCGGCAGCTACCTCAACGGCTCCGTCGTCGTCCCCCTGGACGTCCGCTCCTCCCGCGAGTTTGTCGAGCGCGTGATCTCGCAGACGGAACCGGCCATTGCATTCGCCGGCAAAGCCCAGGGCGAGATCTTGCGAGAGCTGGAGATTCCCACTCACACGCTCGAATCCATGAACCTGCCCGTGAACGGCAAGGTCGTGCCGGAGCCGGTCACGGCGGATGACCTCGCCGAGGTCATCTTCACGTCCGGCACCACCGGCGACCCGAAGGGCGTGATGCTGAGCCACGGCAACATCGTCACAAACGTCCGCTCCGGCATCGCGGTCATCCCCATCGGCCGGGACACACGCATGCTCTCGTTGCTCCCGCTGAGCCACATGTTCGAGCAAGTTGGCGGCTGTTTCGCGCCCATCTACGTCGGCGCCGCCGTCTGCTATCCGTCGAGCCGCCAGCCCGCCTCGCTCTCCCGCACCATGCAGGAGTGGAAACCCACGTTCATCATGGGCGTGCCCCAGGTGCTGAGCCTGTTGATGGCCGGCATCGAACGTGAAGCCACCGCCCGCGGCCGTATGGGGTTGCTCAAACGGCTGCGAAAAGTCGCAACCCCGCTGCCCGAATCCATGCGCCGCAAGCTCTTCCGAAGCGTGCTCACCCGCTTCGGCGGAAAGCTCGACTTCATCGCCAGTGGCGGCGCCGCCATCGATCCCGAGGTGCAGGTCAAGTGGGAACAGATGGGTATCGCGGTGGTCGAAGGCTACGGCGCCACCGAGTGCGCGCCGATCGTCTCGATTAACCCCCGCGACGACCGCCGCATCCGCAGCGTCGGTAAGCCTCTGCCCGGGCAGCAGGTCAGGATCGCTGAAGACGGCGAAGTCCTCACTCGCGGACCGAACGTGTTCAAGGGCTACTGGAACAACGAAGCGGCTACCGCGGCGGTGTTCGAAGGCGACTGGTACCGCACGGGCGACCTGGGCTACATCGATGATGGGTACCTCTACCTCAAGGGCCGCAAGAAGGACCTCATCGTCCTCTCCGACGGCCAGAACGTGTACCCCGAGGACATCGAGGAAGTCCTCCGCCACCAGCCGAACGTCACCGATGCCGTCGTGCTTGGCGTACCGGAGGGATCTGACATCCGCCTCCACGCCGTTCTCCTCGAAGCGGAGCCTGGGGCAGGCGCCGCCGCCCTCCGCGGAGCGAACGCTCGGCTCGACGACCGCCAGCAGCTCTTCCGCTGGAGCGCGTGGCCGGAGGATGACTTCCCCCGCACGCACACGCTAAAGGTGAAGCGCAACCTCGTTCTGGACTACATAACAAACACGGAACACACAGGTCCGGCGATCGCCCAACTCGCCAGCGATGACCAGCTCCTGAAGCTCATCGCTTCGGTCACAAAGTCCGATGCGCCCCTCACGGAAGCCGCCACCCTCGGTCTCGACCTCGGCCTCGATTCCCTCGGCCGCGTCGAGCTTTTGTCAGCGGTTGAGGACGAGATGGGCGTTTACGTGGATGATACTGAGGTCGGGCCGCAGACAACCGTGGCCCAACTGCGCGCAATGGTAGACAGGGGCGAGCGAAAGGCGAAGGTCCGGAAGTTCCCGACGTGGCCGCGACGGCGGCCTGTACGGTGGCTGCGTCGCGCCTTGATGACAGGCATGGTCTTCCCACTGCTTCGTTTTGGCTACAGCATTGAAGTGGGCGGCCGCGAGAACTTCCACGCACTCAAGCAGCCCGCCCTCATCATCAGTAATCACAACATGCACCTGGACCAGTCCATGCTGCTCCGGAGCATGCCCCACGGCTTCCGCCAGCGCGTGGCCATTGCCGCCGCCGCCAGCGATATCTTCGGCAACCGCCTCCGCGGTTTCGGGGCCAGCCTGCTCGGCAACGCCTTCCCCTTCGCCAAGGAAGGCTCCGGCGTCCGCGAAAGCCTTGAATACGTCGCTCGCATGCTCGACGACGGCTGGAACGTCCTCATATTCCCTGAAGGGAAACTCACCGTGATCGGCCCGATGCAGCCGTTCAAGAGCGGCACAGGCCTCCTCGCTGTGGAAACCGGCGCCCCCGTCCTCCCCATGCGGATCGACGTGCTGCGTGCCGGCTTCTATGAAGGAAAGTGGCTGCCTCACCCGCGCGCCCGTGTCCGCGTCAGCATCGGCGCACCGATCACGTTCGCGCCTGGCACCAGTTACAGCGAAGCCACTGCCAAGCTCGAAGAAGCCGTCCGAACCGCGTAGTTAGTCCCCAGGACCGTCCCACGCTACTCACGAAGATGACACCGGAGTGCCATATCGCCGTCCCTTCCGGCTCATGTTCTCCATCAAGCCCCGCGCGAAACTCGGAGCGCTCATCTGGAGGTTGGCGCATGCAATCAGTGGTTCCAGCGCCGCCAGTGCGCCTCGCGGGTCCTTCGTCGAGAAGCCTCGCACAGGTGAACGTCCGCGCCCAGGTGGCGGCCGGCCTCCTGGTAGCTGTGGCAGGAGTGGTCATCCTGCTAGGCATCATCACGGCCGAAGCCGTTTACCCGGCCACCTACACCACCTTCGACAACGAAATCAGCGACCTTGGCGCCACGCGTCCGCCCAACAGTGTCATTCGGCAGCCTTCCGCCCACATTTTCAACGCCACGATGCTCCTCTCCGGGGCATTCCTGCTCGCCGGCGCTGGTTTCCAGCTCCGAGCGCAGCCACTTCGGCGCACCGGAATCTGGCTGAGCCTGATGGGTCTCGGGGTCTTCGGCGTTGGCGTCTTCCCCGGTGACCACGCGCCCTGGCACGGGATGTTCGCATTGTTGGCCTTCGTATCGGGAGGAGTAGGCGCTATCGTCACGGGCTCGGTAACTGTTCCGCCGTTCCGTTGGATTTCGATAGCCCTTGGTGCGGTGGCACTGGGTAGCCTCGTCGTCGCCTTCCTCGGAGACCTCACGCCCGCGATCGACCATCTCGGCGACGGTGGCGTTGAGCGCTGGGTCGCTTACCCGACGGTTCTCTGGTTCCTCGCCTTTGGAGGCTACGCGATGGGCGGTGGCCGGTTCTCCCGCGACTAATGCCGTGCTGGCTCTACCGGTGACCTTACTGGCCCGAAAACGCGCGGCTCTCAGCGAACGTACAGTGTGCATGAAGCACATTCACAGGTTTCTTGTCCCGGCTGCACTCCTCGCCGGCGTCCTTTCCGTTCTCGCCGTCACGTCTGCCTGTGGCGACGACGATGATGACGACACCGCCACTGGTACATCCACTCCGGCCGTCACCGCCGCCTCCCCCACAACCTCCGAAGCGACGAAGCCCGCCGTCGGGGCAACACAAATCGGCGGCACTTCCGGCTCTGCGCAGAAGATTGACGTCACCGCGAAGGACTTCGCCTTCGACCCGGAGAAGATCACCCTCAATAAGTCCGCCAGCGGTGGCGCCGCGGGCTCGGTCAATGTGTCGTTCTCAAACACGGGCCGCGCAAGCCACACCTTCACCCTCTACTCGGACAAGGACTACAAGACCAAGATTGGCGGCGCCGAGATCCCGGCGACACCTGGTGGGGGCTCTGGCGCCTCCGTTTTCGTGGCGCCAACGGCGGCCACCACGTACTTCTTCCGCTGCGAAATCCACACCACCATGCAGGGCACGATCGAGTTCAAGTGACTCGCCGGCGGCCACAAACGAAACGAGGGCACCTGTTGGGGTGCCCTCGTTGTGTCTGAGCGGTGGCGGAAGTTAGTTCTTCAGTGCCAGGGTTTGCGCCAGGTCCAGGTGGATGCCAGGCCCCATGGTGGTCGTGAGCGTTGCCCCGCGGATGTACTGGCCCTTCGCTTCCTTCGGCTTTGCCGCGTTCACGGCTTCGATAAAGGTCGCCATGTTCTCGCGGAGCTTGGTCGGCTCGAAGCTGACCTTGCCGAGCGGCACGTGAATGTTCGCGAGCCGGTCGAGACGGAATTCCACCCGGCCCTGCTTGGCATCGTTCACCGTCTTCGCGATGTCTTCCGCCCCGACGACCGTCCCGGAACGCGGGTTCGGCATCAGGCCGCGAGGCCCGAGCACGCGGCCCAACCGTCCGACTTTGCCCATCATCTCGCGGGT
>CAZKZR010000152.1:0-6938 GCA_964557245.1 uncultured Anaerolineaceae bacterium
TGGCGGGGCACACGCTGACCGGCGCCACGAACATCGGGCGGCGACCGACTTTCGACGAGGGGCATGTCTCGATCGAGACCTACCTGCTCGACTTCGAGGGAGACATTTACGGTGAGCGCATGGACCTGGAAATCGTTGAGCGCGTGCGCGGAGAAGTGAAGTTCGAGTCGGTGGACGAACTCAAGGCGCAGATTGGGCGGGACGTGGAAGCGGCACGGGAGCTTGTGAGATGAGCGACGAACAGGCATCACCGAAGGTGAAGGGGCCAGCTTCGTACTTTCCTTCGATCGAAAAAGCGTACGGGAAGCCCATCGCCGAATGGCAGGCGATGATCCGCGCCCAGACGGGCAAGAAGCACATGGAAATCGTGAACTGGCTGAAGGCCGAGCACGGAATGGGTCACGGCCATGCCAATGCCCTGGTGGCCGCGACGCTGAGTGACGCAGGAGAGGCAAAAGGAAGCTCGTGACGCGCACGATGACACCCGTAGATGAACAACTGACGGTGCTGATGAGCGGCGTGGATTATGGCGACGCCCTGCTCCGGCGGCAGATGGAGCGTGAGCTCCGAGCACTCCTGGAGCAGGACCGACCGCTGCGCGTCTACCTCGGCATCGACCCCACAGCCACTTCGCTCACCCTCGGTCACACGGTACCGCTGCGGAAACTCCGGCAGTTCCAGCAGTTCGGGCACAACTGTGTGTTCCTCATTGGGACTACACGGCGCTGATCGGGGACCCGAGCGACAAGAACAAACTGCGGCCGATGCTGACCTCCGAGGATATTCAGCGAAACGCCACGAGTTACTTCGACCAGGCGGCGACCATTCTCGACGCGGAGAAGACCGAGCTCCGGCGCAACTCCGAATGGCTTGGAGAACTCAGCTTCCCAGACATCATCAGCCTGATGTCCAAGTTCACCGCGGCTGAAATGCTACGCCGCGACAACTTCCGGAACCGCTGGGAAGCGGGCGAGGCGGTCTATCTTCACGAGTTCCTCTATGCGCTGATGCAGGGCTACGACGCCTACGCGCTGGAGTGCGACGTGCAGGTCGGCGGCACTGAGCAGCTCTTCAACCTGATGGCGGGCCGCAAAATCCAGGAAGACGCCGGCCAGAAGCCTCACGTGCCGATGACCATGCCAATCCTGGTGGGGTTGGATGGCAAAGAGCGAATGTCCAAGTCGAAGGGCAATCACATCGGCGTGAGCGACCCGCCGGACCAGCAGTTCGGCAAAGCGATGTCGATTCCGGACGAGGCACTCGAGAACTTCTTCACGCTTGCGACGAACCTCCACCCTGACGAGGTCAGAGCCATCATGCTCGCGCTCAAGAACGGCGACCGGAGCCCGATGGACACGAAGAAACTGCTCGCGCGGACGATCGTTACCGAATTCTGGGGCGAAGATGCGGCAGAGGCGGCGAAAGAGCAGTTCGAGCGGACGGTGCAGCGCAAGGAGATACCGGACGACGTGCCGGAGTATCGCGTGGCCAACGGCGAACTCCTGCTGGACGTGGTGGTGGCCGCCGGCGCGGCCCCATCGAAGCGTGAGGCGCGGCGACTGTTCGAGCAGCGGGCGGTGACGATGGACGGAAATGTTGTTGAACCGACGACGCCGCCGCGCAAGGGCACGATTGTCCAGGTTGGCAAGCGAAAGTGGATACGGCTGGTCTAAGCGCACTGCTCCAGCCGCTGCACCAGGAATCGGCGTTCGGCAGGGTTGGTGACGAATTGGAGCGCCTGCCGGTAAGCCGATGCGGCTTCGGTTTGGCGCCCGAGCCGACGGAGCAGATCGGCACGGGCGGCGTGATAGAGATGGAAGGTCTCGAGGCCCTGGATCGAGCCAAGCAGCGCGAGGCCAGCCTCCGGGCCGTGCGCCATCGCGTGAGCCGCCGCCCTGTTCAGTGCCACTACCGGCGTGGGCGTGGACTCGTGCAGGCGGTCATAGAGCGCGGCAATTTCGTCCCAGCGGGTCTCGGATGGGGTGACTGCCTCTGCGTGGACAGCCGCGATTGCCGCCTGGAGTTGATAAGGCCCGGTGCGCCGCCATCGAAGCGCATCCTCAAGGATGGTGACCCCTTCCCTGATGTTGGACGCGTCCCAGGTTGAACGATCCTGGTCTTCGAGGAGCACGAGCTCACCGTCCAGCGACTGCCGGGCGGCCCGCCGCGAATGGTGCAGCAGCATCAGGGCGAGGAGTCCGCGCACTTCGGGTTCGTCCGGCATGAGGCCAACGAGGATGCGCGCAAGCCGGATGGCCTCGTCGCACAATCCTTCGCGCACGATATCCTCGCCGCGGGTGGCGCTATAACCCTCAGTGAAGACCAGGTAGAGGACGGCGAGGACGCCTGGCAAGCGATCGGGAAGTTCGTGGTCGGCTGGAATGCGGTAGGGAATGCGGGCATCGCGAATCTTTCGCTTGGCCCGGACGATGCGTTGGGCGATGGCGGCCTCATCCGCGAGGAAGGCGCGCGCGATTTCTTCCGTGGTTAGCCCACCGAGGGTCTTCAAGGTCAGGCCGACGCGGGCTTCCATTGAAAGCGCCGGGTGGCAGCAGGTGAATATCAAGCGCAGGCGGTCATCCGCCAGCACCGAGTCCGGGCCATCGAAGTCGGGCGTCTCAAACACAGGCATGGTCCTGGCCAACTCCTCAAGCTTGCGGGCCCCTGCGGACGAACGCCGGAGGCGATCAAGCGCCTTGCGCCGGGCGGCGGTGACGAGCCAGCCTCCCGGGCTGGGCGGGAGACCTGCCGCCCATGCACTGGCCGCCGCGACCCAGGCATCCTGGAGAGAATCCTCGGCCAGGTCGAAGTCTCCGCCCAGGATGCGGATCAGCGATGCGAGAGCGCTCCCGTTATAAGCCCGGAACGCCTCATCGAGCCGTTCCGGCGTTACGCGAGCGTCGTTGGAAGACATGGTCAGACCGCCAGCAACGGCCGCACTTCCAGGCAGCCGAAGTGCAACGGCAACCGAGAGGCGAGGGTCAAAGCGCGGTCCAGGTCTTTGCAGGCGAACAGATAGAACCCGCCAAGCTGTTCTCGCGTTTCGGCGAAGGGGCCGTCGGTTATCAGGGTTTCTCCAGCGCGGACGCGTACCGTTTTTGCGCGACTTGGCAAGTCCAGGCCATCCCCGCCGACGTACTCGCCGGACTCGACGGTTTCCTCAGTGAGGGAACGGTGTTGGCTCATCGCCAGCGCAAGCCGCTCGTCGCCTGGAGGAAGGTAGTCCTCCTCCGCGCCGTAGATGAGCACCATGTAGGCCGGACCGGGCCGCTCGAAGTAGCGCGTGTCATGTCCGAAGCAGCGGCGCACCTCGATTGAGCACCGGCTGGCTGTGGGGATCTTCGCAGCGAGCTCGAGAGCTTCGGTCTCGTCTTTGCAGTCGAGCAGGTAGAAGCCTCCGAGTTGTTCCCGGGTTTCGGCATAGGGGCCGTCGAGCGTGACGAGGGCCCCATCCCTCATGCGTAAGGTCGTCGCGGTTTCAACGGACTGGAGCGGGTCACCACCGATCATGGCGCCGCGGGAACGGCACTCCTCGGTGAAGGCCCTGTATTCGATCATTTGTTGGTCCCATTCGGGGGTGCCGTAGGGGATGTCGGAGTTTTCGTCGCTGGCGATGAGAAGAAGGTACTGCACGGGGAAGCCCTACATTTCCCAGATCGGGCGGACCTCAACGGAACCGGACTTCGCCCCGGGAAGCTTCGCGGCCCAGCTGGCAGCTTCTTCGATGTCCTTGCAGTCCAGGATGTAGTAGCCGCCGAGCTGTTCGCGGGTTTCGGCAAACGGGCCATCGGCGTTCATCACCTGGTCGTCGCGAACGCGCACGGTTTTGGCGGAGGCGACGGGTTGAAGGCGTTCGCCACCGGCGAGGATGCCGGCTTTCTCAGCGGCCTCGCCGAACGCCATGTATCCGGCCATCCGGGTGGCCGCCTCGGGGGTGCCGGGCTTCGCGTCGGTTGCTTCGTTGGTGTAGATGACGGTGATCAAACTAAAATAAAATATTCCTCAGAGGCCGGTATGGTAGCGCCTCTGCACACCTAACGAACGGACGCCGGCGAGATCGACACCTTCGCCGAAAAATGGGTGGAATTGCCGGAGATTAGAGCGGGAAGCTATCCTTCGCGGGCGGATTTACCGCTCGGAAAGGGGCCACCAACGATGGCTGAACTTCGCGAAACACTGAACCGTCACGCCCAGGATGTGGTTTCCGGCAACGTCGCCGGACTGATGGGCGATTTCACCCCGGAAGCGATGAGCAAAGTCATGGCGCTTGCCGCCAACCCGATTACGGCGACTTCGTTCGAGGTCAAGGAACTCGGGAACAACGAGGCGGAGATCAGCTACATCGGGGCTGCCACGCGCAAGGTCTGGAGCAAGTGGTCAGACACCGGCGGCAAGTTCCAAATCGTCGACGTCAAGGAACTCTGAGTGACTCAGCCGGCGACGGCACGAGAGGCGGCCGAGCGAAACGCGCGGGCAATCATGGAAGGGAACCTCGCTCAACTGATGGCGGATATCACGCCGGAGGTAATGGCGCAGGTGATGGCCATGGGCGCCCAGGCGCCAGCCGGGCTATCGATAACCCAGATGCCGAACATCCAGGGCTACGAGATCGCCGAAAAGGGATCTGAAGGTGGCGCGGAGGTGTTCGACGTTACCTTCAAATCGGACATTGGGAGCGCAACCATCGCGGCCTCCTGGAAGCAGGTGATGGGCCAATGGAAGATCACGTCCGTGAGCCTGGTCTCGGCCGAACTGGCCCAGTAGTAGGGTGAGAATCTGCCTCGTCCGGCACGCGATCGCTGTCGAACGAGGGACGGGCGGCTACATCGACGACCGTGCCCGGCCGCTGACGCCGGAGGGCAGAAAACGGATGGCAGCGGCAGCCAGGGGCCTCGCGACGCTGTTCGTGCCGGAAGCCATCGTGACGTCGCCGGTCCTTCGGGCGCGCCAGACCGCGGAAATCCTGGCCAAGACATGGCGCTGCCCCGTTCGGGAACTGGACGCACTGGGCCGGGGCGACCATGAGGGGACTGTCGCCGCACTAAACGGTAACTATCCCTTGACACCACGGACAGATTCAGGCATGATTCCCGTATGGCCAAGGCGTCCAAGTACACGATAAACGACTTCAATCGGGACTTTCCCGACGAAGATACCTGCCTAGACCGCGTCCTTGCGATGGTCTACCCGGACGGGGTGTACTGCCGGAAGTGCGAACAGGTGAGGACTCACCACCGGATCACGGGCCGCAAGGCTTACTCGTGCGCGTACTGCCGGACTCAGGTATTTCCGCTCGCCGGGACCATCTTCGAGAAGTCCGTGACGCCTCTTCGGTCGTGGTTCTACGCGATCCACCTCATGGCTTCCACGCGCTGCGGTATCAGCGCGAAACAACTGGAGCGCGAGCTGGGCGTGACGTACAAGACGGCCTGGCGCATGTTCACCCAAATCCGAAAGCTCATGGAAGAGGACGGCGGGCCGCTCTCTGGCGAGGTCGAGGTGGACGAGACTTGGCACGGCGGCAAGCTCCAGTTCAAGGGCCGTCAGGGGCACACCGGCCCGATTCCCGGCTCGCATTCACTCGCGAACAAGACGCCCATCGTCGGCGCGGTGGAGCGTGGCGGGAAGGTCAAGGCCCAGGTTGTCGGCAACGTCCGCAAGGGCACCCTTCTTCCTTTAGTCAGCGAGCACATCATGCCCCACGCCACCGTGTTCACGGACGAACATCAGGCATACGGGGGGCTGGAGAAGCGCGGTTACGAGCACCATCGTGTGAATCATTCGGCTCGGGTTTATGTTCGCGGCAACGTGCACACGAACACGATCGAGGGGTTCTGGAGCCTGCTTAAGAACGGCATCCGGGGCGCCCACCATGCGGTGGGCGCGGCCTACCTTCAGAGCTATGTGAACGAGTACACGTTCCGCTACAACCATCGAGACGACGCCCAGCCGATGTTCGCCGCCATCTCCGGTCGGGTGAACAAGACGCGTCACGGGCGGTACGGCCAATACGCGCCGCTCGAAAATTAGAACGTCCATTCGCGTAGTTACGTATTCCATTCACTGGATCGGCGCCTCGCACTTTGATAAGGTGCGGATTGGTATCTCGCGGCGAGCACGAAAAAGGCTCGCCAACGGGGCAGTTCCCAGAGGCGAGCCGATTTCGTTCTGAACTAAGCAATCGGAGCGTAAGTCAGCGAAGATCCCTGAGTCAACCCCCGGCGCGATAGCACGGGGGTTTTTTCTATGCCTTCTATCGAGTGCGAATCTCGTTTTGGGGCCACTCCGGGTGAATGGCGCCGGGGTGGGTTGAGTGGCGGCGGGGGTGAGGTGTTCGAGTCAGTCCCCGCCGCCCAACCGAAGGGAGGTGGTTTCGCCGTGATTCGCGATCACGGTTTAAGAACGCCGTAGGCGTTCACGACCCCTCGATCCCCAACGGAGGAACTGAATGAACAACCGGTGTCGAGACCACCGGGGGAACACTCAGGACTGCGACCGGGATTACCGATTCCTGGGGACGATCAGGCTCCCGAGGGAACCGTTGATCACACTTCCAGAATCGGCACCCCGCCCGGTTTGCCCAGTGTGTTCCCTACTTGCCCAACTTCAGAACAGCCGCTGTAAGGGGCGCTGAAGGTAGGCTACGGCACCTGCCCGGTCAACGCGGCCGGGCAGGTGTCACAGCTTTCTTAATCAACCTTTGAAGTGTTTCGCGGTTGTATGTCGCGTCTTCGCAATCCGCGATCGTTTCGTCGCGTAAACGGCCTTCCTCGTAGGAGGGCCGTGGTTTGTCTTTGCCGCGTGGTGTGCCACCCATAACGATCAGGATAGTACACTCTGTCCAGCCGTGCCGACTCGAAGCCGCCTATTCGATGATCTCCCGTTCGAAGCGTCGAGCCATCTTTACTACGGCGACAACCTCACCATCATGCGCGAGA
>CAZKZR010000153.1:0-6930 GCA_964557245.1 uncultured Anaerolineaceae bacterium
CGGACTCGGTGCTCGATTCGCTGCTCGCCCAGGACACGATGGCGCGCGTGGCCTGCGAAACGGCGACGACGAACGGCCTCGTGCTGGTCATGGGCGAGATCACCACCAACGGGTACGCCGACATCCCGAAGCTGGTGCGGCAGACAGTGCTGGACATCGGCTACGACTCGTCGGCGAAGGGTTTCGATGGCGCGACCTGCGGCGTGATGGCGGCCATCAGCGGCCAGTCGCCGGACATCGCGCAAGGCGTGAACGCGACAGACCCGCTGGAAACCGGCGCCGGCGACCAGGGCATGATGATGGGCTTCGCCTGCAACGAAACGCCGGAACGCATGCCGCTGACCATCTCGCTTGCGCACAGGCTGACGAGGAAGCTCGCCGAAGTCCGCAAGAGCGGCGAATTGAACTGGGTCTGGCCTGACGGCAAGTCTCAGGTGACGGTCGAGTACGATGAGAACTGGCACCCCATCCGTGTCGACACCGTCGTCATTTCCACGCAGCACAGCCCGGACGTCGAAGACCAGGAATTCATCCAGACGCAGGTCACAAAGCACGTCATCCGGCCCGTCGTGGGCGAAATCCTCGCCAACGATGCGACCATCCACGTGAACCCGACCGGCCGCTTCGTCATCGGCGGCCCCCGCGGCGATGCAGGCCTCACCGGCCGCAAGATCATTGTCGACACCTACGGCGGCGTCGGCCGCCACGGCGGCGGTGCGTTCAGCGGCAAAGACCCGACCAAGGTCGACCGCTCCGGCGCCTACGCCGCACGCTGGGTCGCAAAGAACATCGTCGAAGCCGGTCTCGCCACCCGCTGCGAGTTCATGCTTTCTTACGCCATCGGGGTCGCCCAGCCCACGTCTATCGGTATCGAGACCTTCGGCACGGGCGTGGTCGAAGACGCGGCGATCCTCGCGGCGGTGCGCAAGCACTTCGACCTCCGTCCCGGCGCGATCATCGCCGAACTCGACCTGCGCCGCCCGATCTACCGCCAGACCGCTGCCTACGGCCACTTCGGCCGCAACGACCTCGGTCTCCCCTGGGAGAACACGTCACGCGCCGTTGACCTGCGGACAACGGCGGGCCGCTAGACTTTCCGCGTGGATGCAATCGTCCTCGTTGGTGGTCAGGGCACACGGCTCCGGCCGCTGACCGCCGCTCGCCACAAGAGTCTCGTTCCGCTCCTGAACCGGCCAGCCATCGAATACCTGTTCGATTGGCTGGGCCGCTCCGGCATCCAACGGGTCGTACTCGCCCTCGGGCAGAAGAACGAAGACCTCGCGACTGCCTATCCTGCCGGCGATCGCAACGGCATGCGCATCCTTCCCATCATGGAACGCGAACGTCTCGAGTCCGGCGGCGCTATCCGCCACGCCGTACAAACTGCCGGCATCGCCGACCGCTTCGTAGTCGTCAACGGCGATGTCTATGTGGACTTTGATTTCCGGCCTGCCCTCGAAGCGCACATCGCCCGGGAAGCGTCGCTCACCATGGCGCTGAAGCCGATGAAAGACGTGGCCTCATACGGCGTCGCCGTCTGCGATGCCGACGGTCGCATCATCGGCTTCGTCGAGAAGCCGCCTCCCGGCACCGAACCAAGCAACCTGGTGAACGCAGGCGTCTGGATCTTCGAACCCGGCCTCGTGGATGAAATCCCGCCCGGCGCCGTCCGAGTCGAAGAGACGTTGTTTCCGTCGCTCGTCGCTCGCCGGCGCACCGTGCTCGGCTATCAATTCGCCGGCGAATGGGCTGACCTCGGCACCCCGGCACGGTATCTCACGCTTTCAAAGGCACTGCTCGGTTTCCGCAACGAGGTGGGTCCCGGCGCAAAGCTCTCAGCAACGGCGAACGTCACCGGCACCGCCGTTGGCAGCGGCACGCAGATCTCCATGGGCGCCACGGTTGAGGACTCCATCCTCTGGGAAAGCGTCGATGTCGGGCCGGGCGCGCGCGTGATCGGCTCCATCCTCGCCGATGGAGTCAACGTTGGCGCCAATGCTGTGCTCACCGGCGTTGTCGCCGGGCGAGGGGCCATCGTCGCCGCCGGTGCGGTCGTTCCGAGCGGAACGGCGCTTGAACCGGGCGCTCGCTATGATGGTGGTTCATGAAGGAAAACCCGGTCCACTTCGGAACAGACGGCTGGCGAGCCATCATCGCCGAGACCTTCACCTTCGAAAACGTCATGGCCTGCGCCCAGGCGACTGCCGACCACTTTAGCGAGACCTACGGCAAGGCTCGCCCGGTCGTCGTCGGGTACGACACCCGCTTCCTCTCCGATGAGTTCGCGCTCGCCGTAGCCCGCGTCATGGCTGGTAACGGCTTCACCGTGCAGCTCGCCGACCGCGCGGCGCCCACCCCGGCCCTCAGTTACCGGATCATTGAAACGCAGGCCTGCGGCGGCGTTATCGTCACCAGCTCGCACAATCCCTTCCGCTGGAACGGCATCAAGGTGAAGCCGCACTACGGCGGCAGCGCAAGCCCTGAAATCGTTGCGGATATCGAGCGCCGCGTCCCGGCCATCCTCGAAACCGAAGGCGCCGTGAAGCTCGCCCCGGCGACATCCTCGGATATCACTCGCTTCGATCCCATTCCAGGCTATCTCGAAACACTCGGGAAGAAGGTTGACCTCCCCCGGCTCAAGTCCGCCGGCCTCCGCGTCGCCATTGACCCGATGTACGGCGCCGGAATGGGCCTCTTTGACCAGCTGTTGTCCGGTGGCCGCACTTCCGTCACCGAAATCCACGCCGAACGTAACCCCGCATTCCCCGGCATCCGCGCCCCTGAGCCAATCGATGCCAATCTCGGCGAGTTCATGCTCCTCATGTCTACCCGGCGTTTCGATATCGGTATCGCGAACGATGGCGACGCCGACCGCGTCGGTCTGGTGGATGAGCAAGGCAATTATGTTGACCAACTGAGGGCGTTCGCGCTCCTGGTGAATTACCTGCTGGGCGAACGCAATCTCCGCGGACCCATCGTGAAATCTGTGACGACGACCAACATGGCGTCCATCCTCGCGAAGCACTACGGGGTCGACCTCTACGAGACACCGGTCGGCTTTAAGCACATCGGTCCGCTGATGATGGACAAGGACGCACTGATCGGTGGCGAAGAAAGCGGGGGCTATGGCTTCCGCGGTCATCTCCCCGAGCGCGATGGCATTCTCGCCGGCCTCTACCTGTTGGATTACGCCGCCGCCACCGGCAAACCGCCTTCCGAACTCATGCAGCGCGTCTTCGAAATCACCGGCGAGCACTTCTACGAACGCATCGATATCGACCTCGAGCCCGGCTCTAACGAGCGCTTCAAGGCCACGCTCGATGCGGCCACCCCGACCGAAATCGCTGGCCGGCCCATACGCTCCTCCGACCGCGTGGATGGTTGGCGCTTCTTCATTGACGAAGGGTGGCTGTTGTTCCGGCTCTCGGGCACCGAGCCTCTCCTCCGCATCTACACCGAAGTGAACTCGAGCGGCCTCGTGCGACAGGTACTGGACGCCGGAAAGCGCATCGCCGGACTACAGGCGTGAGCCTGCTCGATTCGCCGTCGAGCTATTCGGTCGATGCCTCCGGCATGTTCCGGCACATCGAGTCCCTCGGTTCCGAACTTGAGCGCGCCTGGAAAGCAGCGGCATCACTGACACTGCCGCAGTCCTCGATCTCCTCGGTGATCCTTGCCGGAATGGGCGGCTCGGCCTCCGCGGCCGACTATCTCCATTCGATTGCCGCTCCGTACGCAACAGTGCCTATCGCACTGGTACGTGAGTACCGCCTCCCGGCCTACGCGTCCACGGACACCCTGGTCGTGGTTGTTTCCTACTCAGGTACTACCGAAGAAGCCCTCGCTTGCTTCGAAGCAGCCGTTGCTCGCAGTTGCCCGACGCTCTCGATCACCCGCGGCGGTGACCTCGCGGCACAGACGAAGGCGGAATCGCGGCCGCTCCACATCGTCGCTTACGACGCCCCACCCAGGGCAGCGCTGGGTCACACGCTCGCCCCGCTGCTCCGCTTAACTGGCCGTATCACGGGGAGCCCCGCAATCACTGCGGATATCGTCTCGGCCGCGGCCGCAGCCCACCAGTTTGCGGCGGCCTCATTCGGCATCGGCACACCCACCGCCGGCAACGAAGCAAAAACCACGGCGCTCCGCGTCGCTCGTGCCGCCGTTCCGCTGCTCTTTGGCGCGGAACACCTGGCTGCCGTTGCTCTCCGGGCGAGGAACCAGTTTGCCGAAAACGCCAAGACCCTCGCCACGTTCGAAGAGGTCCCGGAAGCAACCCACAACACTGTCGTGACACTCGAAGACCATGGCGGCGTCGAGCAGGTCGGAATCGGCTTCGACTCTCCGCTCCTCTCGATTGCGAACCGCCGACGGCTCGAGATCACTTGCCGGCTGTTCGAAGAGCGCGGCCTCGCGTTCAAGATGGTGCCGCTTTCAGGTGAATCGCTTCTGGCCGACATGATGGAAGCGACGGCCTTTACGGATTTCGTTTCCTGCTATCTGGCCATCATCCGTGGGCTCGACCCTACGCCGACCGCCAACCTCACACGCATGCGCACCGCAGTCGCCGGGGCCGCAGCTCCGCTCGCCAGTTAGCTCAAAGGTCAGCGATCCATGGGTGCTCCGGAGCGAAACTCTCGAGTGCCGCTCGAAGCCAGTCGCGCTGTCGCGGCGCAAGCAGCGGGAGGCAGTCCCGGAAGTCCCGCTCATCCTTGGGCCGCATTCCCTTGGCTTTGAAAAACAGCTGGATCTCAGGCTGGAGATAGCGCACTCCATCCTTGCTCCATGTGGCCTCGCTCAAAGGCATTCGGATCCGCTCGTCCCGGCGGCAGATGAACTCGTCGGGTCCGCCCGGATTGAGCATGACTTGAAAGCGCCATGCGTCGGTGCCGTCTCGCCGGACCCAGATGTCGTGGACACGCTGCGGGAGCGTTTCGTCGGCTGGCCACGCGCGGAGTGAACCCGGCGGGTCGGCCACCTGGGGCTCCCAATCGGCGAGATGCCGTCGCAGCGGGGCGGAATCCGCTGCGAAAATGCTCACGTCGATGTCGTCATGCTCCCGCCGGTTTCCACCAGCGAAGGCGTCGATCGCGTAGCCGCCGGCAATCCACCAGGGTCCGCCGAAATCGCTGAAAAACGCGACCACCTCGGGGAGAGGCAGGTGGTCCCAGGTGCCCCAGGGAGTCTCCTTCGCAGCCATGGCCCGCCCTCAACGCAGTGATCTAGGTGCCTTCTTGCCAGCTCGTCAGGTACCGCTGCTGCTCCTCGGTCAGGTAGTCGATGCTGACACCCATCGCGTGAAGCTTCAGCCGTGCGATCTCCTGGTCCACCTCATGCGGGATCTCGTACACCGTCTTCTCGAGTTTTGCGTGGTTGAGGGCAATCCATTCGGCGCCAAGTGCCTGGTTCGCGAACGACATGTCCATCACCGCTGCGGGATGTCCTTCCGCAGCCGCCAGGTTCACCAACCGGCCCTCACCCAGCAGGTACAGCTTCCGCCCGTCTTGCAGGCGGAACTCCTCTACCGACTCCCGGATCCGCTTGCGACCTTCCGAGAGCGCGCTGAGCGCCTTCAGGTTGATCTCGCTGTCGAAATGCCCGGAATTCGCCATGATGGCGCCGTCTTTCATCGTTTCCAGGTGCGCCCGGTCGATCACGTTGCAGTCGCCGGTGAGCGTCACGAAGATGTCGCCTTCGCGCGCCGCCTGGGCCATCGGCATCACCCGGTACCCGTCCATCACCGCTTCCAACGCCTTCACGGGGTCGACTTCCGTGACAATGACCTGGGCGCCCATGCCCCGAGCCCGCGATGCCACGCCCCGCCCGCACCAACCGTAGCCGGCGACGACGAAGTTCTTACCGGAGATCAGCACGTTGGTAGCCCGGATGATGCCGTCCAGCGTGCTCTGGCCCGTGCCGTAGCGGTTGTCGAAGAGATGCTTCGTGTCCGCCTCGTTGATCGCCACGATCGGATAACCGAGCGCACCGTCGGCCGCCATGGCGCGAAGCCGGATTACGCCGGTGGTCGTCTCTTCGGTTCCGCCGACCACCCCAGCCAGCAGGTCCCGCCGGTCCTTGTGCAGCACCGCGACCACATCCGCGCCATCGTCCATGGTGAGCTGTGGCCCGTGTTCGAGAGCCTGGTGGATGTGCTTGTAGTAGGTGTCGTTGTCCTCGCCGCAGATCGCGAACGTTGGAATTCCGTATTCGTTCACGAGCGCCGCGGCCACGTCGTCCTGCGTGGAAAGCGGGTTACTCGCTGTCACGCGCAGGTCTGCTCCGCCATCCCGCAACGTGATCGCGAGGTTCGCCGTCTCCGTCGTGACGTGCAGGCACGCCGTCATTCGGATTCCTTGCAGCGGCTTTTCCCGCTGGAACCGCTCGCGGATGAGCTTCAGCACCGGCATTTCGCGGGCGGCCCACTCAATGCGGCGTACACCTTCGGACGCCAACGAGTGGTTGGCGATATCGCTTGGAACAGTCACCTGGGGGTACTCCTGCCCGGCGCGTCCGGTTTTGAATGCGCGCCGAAGACTCCGTTTAGTCGTGAAGCGTCACGAGGCTACCATCATACTTTCGACCGCGTATTGCGGCACGAATACGCCGCAGCGACGATCCAAGTCCCGAAGGATCGCGCCGTGCCGCGCTTGCTTCCACCAACTGGCACACTTCGCGGTAGCCCAGGCGGGCATACGCCGCGACGGCCGGCGTGTTGTTGGGATCGACCGTCAGGACCACGTGGTCGCAGTAATCCAGGAGCGCCTCGGTCACTGCACTGGTAGTAGCCGTCGCGTAACCCTTCCCGCGATAGCCCGGGTGGGTGAAGACGTTGCCCACAACGGCAACGCCCTCCTGCCGCGAAACCACGTGCGTCCCGGCAATCGCCGCCAGCCTGCCTTCTTCCACAACTCCGCGGTACACCCCGGAATC
>CAZKZR010000154.1:0-6921 GCA_964557245.1 uncultured Anaerolineaceae bacterium
CCGGCGACCCCGAGGAACTGGCGAAGGTCTATGAACGGCAGGGCGCCGACGAACTCCACTTCCTGGACATCACTGCCTCTTCGGACAACCGCTCCACCACGTATGACATGGTGGCCGCCACGGCCGACCAGGTGTTCATTCCGTTCACGGTCGGCGGCGGCATACGGAGAGAGCTGGACATCAAGATCATGCTAGAACTCGGAGCCGAAAAGGTCAGCATCAACACCTCGGCCATCCAGACGCCGGAGCTGATCAACGAAGGCGCCTACCGCTTCGGCAGCCAGGCCGTAGTTGTCGCGATCGATGCCCGCAGGGTGCCCGGCGAGCCCGGGAAGTGGGAAGTTTTCACGCATGGCGGCCGCAACCCCACGGGGCTCGATGCGGTGGAGTGGGCGGTGGAGGCGGTGACTCGCGGCGCTGGTGAGCTACTGGTGACAAGCATGGACACCGACGGCCATCAGAAGGGCTATGACATCGCCATGCTGCGCGCGATCAGCGACGCCGTGACGGTGCCCGTCATCGCATCAGGCGGCGCCGGCGGACCCGAGCACATGGCCCAGGCGCTCCGCGAGGGTCGCGCCGATGCCGTCCTGGCTGCGAGCATTTTCCACTTCGGCACCTATTCGATTGCGCAGGTCAAAGAGCACCTCGCCGGGGAGGGACTCCCGATCCGTCCAGTGGAACTGCTGGAAGATCGACAAACCGGCTGACAGCGCGAAACAATCATTCCTGTGTCCGAAGAAGTCATCCTTTCGTTCGATACCAGCGGCCTGATCCCGGCCGTGGTCCAGGATTCCGAGACCTCCGAAGTGCTCCTGCTGGCGTGGATGAACCGCGAGTCGCTCGCTCGGACGTACGCGTCGGGTTTTGCCACGTTTTGGAGCCGTTCCCGGCAGGAACTCTGGGAGAAGGGTGCGACGAGCGGCAACCGGCTGGAGCTTGTTTCGATCGCGAAGAACTGCGAAGCGAACTCGCTGCTGGTGAAGGTTCGGCCGCAGGGGCCGGCCTGCCACACCGGGAACCACTCTTGCTACTACCGCGAACTCGACCCCGCGGCTGACGTCCCCGGGGAGCGCTGAATTGGAGATCTGGGAACTCAGCGGGCCATGGCCTGGCAAGCTCGCGGTCTGCAGCCGGCCCCGGTCCGGGTGGTTTCTCGAAGATGACCTGCGTGAGTTGCGGACCGCCGGATTCGGCATCCTCGTCTCTGCTTTGACGCCGGAAGAAGTCATCGCCGGGCAACTGCAACGCGTGCCCGAACTGTCGGTCGCGGCGGGGCTCGAATTTCACCATTTTCCCGTCGGCAACCTGCAGGTCGCGCCCATTGAACGCGCCCGGCCGCGGGTAGAAGAGTGGCACGGCCGCCTGCTCGCCGGGGATGGCATCGCAGTGCATTGCTGGGGCACGGTTGGGCGCGGCCCCTCGCTGGCTGCCGCGCTGCTGATCCGTGGCGGGATCGACCCCGCCGAGACCTGGCAGCGCATCACTCGAGCGCGGGGCCGGGAAGTACCAGACACCCTGGAGCAGCAGCGGTGGGCGGCGTTTTTCGCCCGGGAACTGGGCGAATGAGGATCTTCGAGGTTCACCGCGAAGGGCCGGGAAGGCTCGCGGTAGTCTCCCGCCCGCATCCCGACACCATGGCGGCGGAATTCGCCGAACTCCACTCGGCCGGCTTCGATACGGTTGTCTGCTTGCTCTCCGGACCGGAACTGGTCGAACTCGGGTTGCGGAATGAACGCGAGGTGGCCGAGGCCGCGGGTCTCGCTTTCGAATGGAACCCGGTGAACGACTTCTCGATTCCCACGGGCGGGTGCTTCGTCGATGGGCTGCGGGCGTTGCACGCGCGGCTGCAGGGCGGCGCGGGGATTGCGGCGCACTGCCGCGGCAGCGTCGGCCGCTCGCCGTTGTTGGTAGCCTCTCTGCTGGTCCTTGATGGCCGCAGTCCAGAGGACGCGTGGTCAACCGTTTCAGCTGCCCGCGGCGTGGCCGTCCCAGATACCGACGAGCAGCGCCGGTGGATTGCAAGGCTTCGCGCATAGCGGCCACGCGGTCGGCCATGATTCAATCGGAAGCACCGATCACTCGAGGCTGCCTGTGACCAAGCCCGATTACACCACTCTTGATCTGCCGCCCGCTCCCGCGGACCGGCCGTACATCCTGCTCAACATGGTCATGTCGGTGGACGGCAAAGTTGTGGTGGAAGGGACTGAGCAGGGTATCGGCTCAAAGGTCGACCAGCGGCTCATGCGCGAGCTTCGAGTGAACGCGGATGTGGTGCTTAACGGCGCCAGCACGCTCCGGATTAGCGGCACGTCGTCGCGGCTGGGCGACCCGATCCTCGAGCAGATGCGGATTTCCCGGGGCAAGCCGCGCTTCCCGGTGGCCGCGGTGCTTTCCGCGACAGGCGAGCTGCCGCTGGACAGGCTGTTCTTCACGGCCCGGGACTTTGATGCGGCGCTGTTCCTCGCCCGCACCGCGGGAGCGGAGCGCAGGAAGGCCATCCAGGCGACGGGCCGTCCGGTCGTCGTGCTGCCTGCGCGGACGCTGGTGTCCGCGATGCTCAAGCACATGCGCCAGGAGATGAGGGTGGAAGTGCTGCTGGTCGAAGGCGGACCGACCGTAAACGGTCAGTTGTTCCAACTTGGTGTTGTCGACGAATTTTTCATCACGATTGGGCCGGTGGTTGTAAGCGGCCGGAACGGGCGCACCGCGGTAGAGGCGGAGGCGCCGTTCACGCGGCGTACCCTCCCAAAGTTCGAGCTTGTCTGGGCGGTGCCGAACTCCGACACGGGCGAGATCTACTGCCGCTATCGCCGCCAGGCTTAGACGAGCGCCGAAGCCAGGAGGCAGGCTACGAGTACTCCGGCGAGAGTCGGCAGGAACGCCGCACGCGCGTACTGCGCCGGCGAGACAGTCACGCCGCCTTGCCGGTTCAGACTCAGCCAGAAGACCGTGCTCAAGGAGCCAACCATCGTGAAATTCGCGCCGATGGTGGAGCCGATGAGGGCACCGGCGACCAGGGCGTCGCTATCGCCGCCGGCACTGGCGATGGCTGCAGTCAGCAAGAGGGCTGACGGCCAGTTGTTGAGCAGGTTCGCGAGCACCGCCGCGAGGAGGGCCGCGGAGAGCAGCGTGACGGGCGCCGGCGCGCCGGCGGTGGCGTCGAGCGCCTCTCCGATACCGCCCAGGAGGCCCGCCGCCTCGACGTTTTCCACGAGGAGCAGGAGTGAGGCGACGAACACGAGCACTCCGGGCGAGGCGTGCTTGCGGTACCGGGATAGGTCCACGGGGCCCTGGAGCCGGGCCGCGCCGAACATGGCCAGCCCACCGGCGACCGTGACTGCGCCAAGAGGGAATTCAGCGATACCGGCAGCGATGTATGTCACGGCCAGGGCGGCGACGACCATGAGCGAGGGCCAGGCGCGGCCGGGCTGCGGAACTGGTGGAGGCGTGGGCGCCGGCATCGTATCCGGATTTCCCCCTGGGGTGAGCGCGAGTGTCACCGCGCCGAGGGCGACCGCTCCCACCAGCGCCGGAAGCGAGATGACCGTGAGATAGCGGCTGAACGAGAGGTCGAAGCGCTCATAAAACAGGAGGTTCACCGGGTTGCTGACGGGCAGCAGCAGGCTCGCCCCGTCGGCGATGAACGTTGCTCCGAAGGCGGGCCAGCGCACTGAAGCGGGCCGGCCAGCCCCGGCCGCGAGGATGGCGGGAGTGAGTACGAGCGGCGTCGCGTCGTTCGAAAGGACAGCGGTGATAACGAAGCCCAGCGCGAGCACCAGCGCCGTCCGGCCGCGCACAGACTCTCGCTGTGAGAGCATGTTGGCTGCTCGCGAGTACAGGCCGGCGGCTTCCGCTCCCGCGGCTATCAGCATGAGGCCCGCGAAGAAGGCGATGATGTTCGCCGAATCCGCGAGCGTCTCGATTCCGTGGCGGAAGCTGATGGGGCCGATGACCCAGGCGGCACAGGCGCCTGCGGCCGCAATGTGCCAGTCGTGCGCGTCGAAAGGCCTGAGGTAGAGGGCGAGGACGGTACCGAGAAGGATCGTCGCGAGGGCCGCGTCCTGCACGGCCCATTGTCACCAACTTCCGATACAACGAAAAAGGCCCCGGAGCGTTGCCCCGGGGCCTCTGCTGGTGTTCGCGCGAACGCTTAGCGCTTGCGGGTCACACCGAAGACGGTAATCCCGGCGATGCCGGCCAGGGCCGCGAGGCCAAGAGCCAGGAACATCGGCGAGTTGGTCGAACCATTCGTCGAGCCGTTACCGGTCGACGGCGCCACAGGCGTGGCGGCCGTCACCGCGCCGGCGACGTTGGAGTTGTTATTGACCGAGCCCGCGGGCGACTGCGCCGGGACGTTCTCCGCCGGGATGTTCACAGAAGGAACGTTGGAGGAGGGCACGTTGCCGACGTTACCGGTGTTGCCGGTGTTCGGGTTCGTCGTCGAAGGGGATGTCACGTTGCTGCCAGGCAGGTTCGTGTCGGTGGACGGAGCGTTCGACGACGGGAGGTTGCCGTTGCTCACGTTGCTGCTGGGCAGGTTCCCGTTGTTCGCGGTCGGGAAGAGACCCGAATCGAACGGCGGGATGGAATCGGAGACGGCGCTGGTATCGGCCGGCGTCGCCGTGTTGGTGAAGGTGCAGGTGATGTCTTCGCCATCGCTGAGGTCCACCTGGAGCGTGCCCGCCGCAACGTCGATTTCGACGTCAAGCGGAGCGCTGCAGAAGATGTTGGTCAGCTCCCAGCCTTCCATGGCCATTTCGGCAAAGTTGTACTGCGTCACACCGAGGTCGGTGAAGACACGGGTGTCGCCATCCGCGCCGTCGTCCATCAGGGTGAAGCTGTTACCCGAGACCTGGAGGTTCGGGCTGGTGGTGAAGGTGGTTTCCACCGGGTCAGCGCCGGACCAGGCCTTCACGATCGTGATCGTGCCGGTGCCGGTGGGGCTGGCCATGTTGGTGAACGTGCAAACGACGTCCTGGCCGTCCAGTGCGACCGAGAGCGCGCCAGTGGCAACGTCCGAGGTCACGTCTTCGTCAGCGCCCTGTCCGGTGCACTGAATGCTGGCAAGGACCCAGCCTTCGGGACCGTTTTCCGTCACGGTGTAGGTGTCGGCGGCGAGGTCACTGAAGACTTCGCTGGAGTCGGCAACGGTAGCCGTGAAGGTGTCGTCGGTGGCGCCAAGGTTCGTGCTCGTCGTGAAGACGGTATCGACGCCATCGGCGCCTTCCCAAACCTTGTTGATGGTCAGCGAGCCGTTGACCGGCGTCGCATCGGCGCTGTTGGTGAACGTGCAGACCACGTCCTGGCCGCTGAGCGCGACAGACAGTTCGCCGGTGGCGACGTCAGAAGTGACGTCTTCATCAGCGCCCTGGCCGGTGCAAACGATGCTATCCAGGGTCCAGCCGTCAACGGCGGACTCGGTCACGGTGTAGGTGTCGTCAGCGAGGTCGCTGAAGACTTCGCTCGAATCGCTGGCGTTCAGGGTGAACGAGTCATCCGTGGCGCCGAGGTTCGCGCTGGTGGTGAAGGTGGTTTCGACGCCGTCGGCGCCTTCCCAGACCTTGTTGATGGTCAGGGAACCGTCTTCATCGGGACCGGTGTCGGTCGCGATGTTGGTGAAGGTGCAGGTGATGTTGTCGCCCGCGTTGACGGTGACGATCGCCGTGGCGCCGCCGAGGTTGATGCTGATGTTCGAAGGGCTCGACTGGCCGGAGCAGAAGATGCTGTTGAGCATCCAGCCGTCCATGTCTTCTTCGGTGAAGGTGTACGAACCGGCGTTCAGGTTCATCAGGACCTGGTCGGAGCCTTCGCTAACGGTGAAGGAATCCATGCCCGGGACGTCCGAGGTGAAGCTCGCGCTCTCGTCGGCGTCAGGGTTGAAGTCCTTGGCGATGGTGATGGTCGCGATGTTCGCGCACGTCTGGTTCCAGGCGATTACGAAGGTATCGCCGTCGACAGTGTCGAGGTCGAGCGTGTCACTCGGAGCGGCGGCAAGCGCCTCTTCGAGGGTCGCGCCAGTGGTGTAACCGGCGAGCCGGTAGGTGTCGCCTTCGTCGCAGGTGCCGTCGATGTCGGTCTCAACGATGCTGTAGGCATCGCCGAAATCCACCGTGGCGCTGTGGACGTAGCTGTTTTCAGCGTTGAGTTCGAACGTGTCGCTGCTATCGCCATTGGTTTCGGTGAAGGCGAAGGAGCCTTCGGCGGCAAGGTCGCCGTCGAGGTACTTCGTGACCGTCACGTCACTGGAGATAGGCTGGTTCACGAACGTGCAGGTCTGGTCCTCGTCAGCGCCGAGGATCACTTCGAGCGTGTTGCCGGCGGTTGCAGGAGCAAGCGTCGGCGGGGTGAAGGCGCAGCCCGTCGAAACGAGCGTGTAGCCTTCGAGGTCGGCTTCCGTGAAGTGGTAGGCGCCGGCCGGGAGGGCATCGAAGGTGATGCTGTTGTTGCTAGCGGAGAGTTCGAACGTGTCCGAATCCTGCCCGGGAAGGTCGTGCGTGAACGTGGCGACGTCGTCGCCGCTCAGGCCTTCCTTGACGATGGTGATCGAGCCATTGCCAACTTCGCAGCTGACGTTATGGACGACGATGTACTGGTCCGACTGGAGGTCGGTGATGCTGGCGTCCGGGGTGATGGCGGCGGCAGCGGCTTCTTCGGCCGTGGCTCCCATCGAATATCCGGCGAGGCGATAGGCGTCGCCTTCGTCGCAGGTCGCGTCGATGCCGTTTTCAACGACGCTATAGGAAGCGCCCGCGTCCATGAGAGCGGTCACGGCCATGTAGCTGTTGCCAGCATCCAGGGTGAAGTCGCCGGAGGTCTCCACGCCGCCGTTCAGGTTGGCAGCGGTCCACGTGGAGGTGAAGTCAAAGCTTCCCTCGACCGGAGCGGCGTCATCGACCCACTTGTTGATGGTCACGTCGT
>CAZKZR010000155.1:0-6904 GCA_964557245.1 uncultured Anaerolineaceae bacterium
GCGGCGCCGGGCTGGGTCTCGCTATCGTCCGCCAGCTGGTCGAAGCCCACGGTGGTTCCGTCACGGCGAACAATCTGCCCGCTTCAGGGGCCATCTTCCGTGTGATTCTGCCCCTCGCCAGGCCCACATCCGAAGCGCTTGTGCCGGCTTCGCCCCGGCCCGCCCACCAGCTTTCTTAGTCAAAACCGCTTCGGAACTTCCCCGATTCATCATCCTCTGTCCTCAGGTACCCCTTTGGATCTTCATAAGATCATCATCAGTTCATCGATAAATTAGCGTACTAACACAACTCTTGTGCGAATCGTTTCAAGAAAAGGTCTGTGTCATTCAATTGAGATGTAAAGTCCGTTGACTTCGACCGATCGGTAACCGACTGTACCGGCGGGAAACCGAAAGAGGAGGGACTATTCCCGATGCTTCGTTTGAAGCCGAAGTTCTTGTTCGGACTTCTCGCCATTCTCGCTATTTCCTTGCTCATGGTGGCATGCGGCGATGATGACGACGATTCCGGAGACTCAGGTGGCCCCGGCGCCACCACAACTCAGGGTAGTGCTGGTGCGGCCAAAAAGGGGGGCTCCATCACCATTGTTTATCCTGAGCCTGAAAGCTTTGACCCCCACTACTCATCCTTCGCCCAGGATATCGGCGTCCAAAGGATGGTCTTCCGGGGACTCTACAAGCTCAATAAAGACCTGAAGCCCGAGCCTGAAATGGCCGCCTCCATGCCGACCATTTCCTCAGACGGCAAGACCTACACCGTGAAGGTCAAGCCCGGCCTCAAGTGGTCAGACGGAGCTCCGCTCACCGCCAAAGACTTCGTCGCCGGCATTCAACGCACCTGCGACCCGGATAACGCCGGCAACTACAAGGACACCATCAGCAACATCGTCGGCTGCGACGAGTTCTACGATGCAGCCAAGGCGTCCGACACTGAGAAGGCCGCTCTCCGTGACAAGGTCGGCATCAAGGCGACCGATGACACGACGCTCGAGATCAAGATCGAGAACGCCCAGCCGACGTTCACGACCATCCTCTCGCTCTGGATGACCTTCCCGTCGCCGTCACACGTCGTGAAGACGTCCAGCGAGGCATGGCCCGAAGTCACCAAGCTGGTCTATAACGGCCCGTACAAGATCACCGAGTACAAGGCGAAGGACCAGGCCGTCCTCGTCCGGAACGACAACTTCTACGGAACCCCGGCGAACATCGACAAGATCACGATGAAGTACATCGACAAGCTCGATGTCGCTGAGAACGCCTACCGCGCCGACCAGATAGATATGACGCGCGTCAACCTCACCAACCTCCAGGTGGTGAAGGCTGACCCGAAGCTCGGCAAAGAATACTTCCAGATTCCGGGCGTCACCACCCGTGCCGTCCATATGAACCTGAAGAAGAAGCCGCTGGACAACGCCCAGGTGCGTCTTGCACTGAGCCAGGCCACTGACCGCGACACGCTGAACAAGGTCGCCTTCCAGGGCGCCTACATCCCCAGCACCACGTGGATGCCTCCGTCCGTCGTCGGCGGCGGGATCAAGGAAGACTCGTTCGCCAAGACCATGGGCTTCAACGCCGAAGAAGCGAAGAAGAACCTCGCCGCGGCCGGCTATCCGGATGGCAAGGGCTTCCCGGTCCTCACCATCACGGTGAACGATGTGCCTGATCGCAAGGCCACCGCTGAATTCCTGAAGGAACAGTGGAAGAAGGTCCTCAACATCGACATCAACATCGATGTGGTGGACTCCAAGACGCGCTCCGCCCGCTTCAACGGCGAAGACTACGAACTCTTCCCCGGCGGCTGGACGCAGGACTACCCCGATCCCGAAAACTGGGTCGCGGGCCTGTTCAACTCAGGTGGCGCGAACAACCACTACGGCGTTGCTGATTCGAAGCTGGACGACCTCTTCAAGAAGGCCGCCTTCAACACCAACGACGAAGAGCGCCGCGGCCAGTACCGCGAAATCAACAAGCTCCTGAGTGATGCGCCAACCCTCTTCGCGGGTGCTGTGCTCTACCAGGAAAGCTTCAACTACATCGCCAAGTCCAAGCTCCACGGACCGAAGGACTGGGCCGGACCTTCCGACGCCTTCCTCGCCGGCGACTGGAACATCGAGTCCTGGTGGGTAGACCAGTAGGTCAACCGCACAGTTGGGGCCGGCCTCTTCGGGGCCGGCCCTTTTTCATCGCTGGGAACCAACCACATGACCGCCTACATCCTCCGCCGTCTGCTCGTGATGGTGCCCCTGCTCTGGGCCATCGCCACCATCACCTTCTTCCTCATGCACGCCGTCCCCGGGGGCCCGTTCGATAACGAGAAACCGCTGCCCCCGGCCACCGTCGCCGCCCTCGAACGCAAGTACAACCTGGATGGCTCCCTCGGCGACCAGTACCTCAGCTTCCTCCAGAACCTGGTCAAGGGTGACCTGGGACTGAGCTTCCGCCAGGACCGGCCCGTCAGCGAGGTCATCCGCGAGGGCCTGCCCGAGACCATGCAGCTCGGCCTCTGTGCCTTCGCTTTCGCACTCTGCGTGGGTCTCACCCTCGGGGTGCTGTCCGGTGTGAAACAGAACGGGCCGCTCGATTACCTGGGCGTGTTCATCGCCACGGCGGGTGCTGCCGTCCCGAACTTCGTGATGAGCGTGTTCCTCGTCCTGTTCTTCGGACTGAAGCTCGGCTGGTTTGATGTCATCGGCTGGGAGTTCGGCAACCCGCGCCAAATGGTGCTGCCCGTGGTCGCGCTCGGGATGTACCCCGCCGCGTTCATTGCCCGGATTACTCGCGCATCCATGCTGGAAGTGCTTCGACAGGACTACATCCGCACCGCCCGCGCCAAGGGCGTGAAAGAACTGTCCATCGTCATGCGCCACGCTGTGCGCAACGCGATGGTCCCGGTGTTAACAGTCCTCGGCCCCATTCTCGCCGGCCTGATCACCGGCTCTTTTGTGATCGAACAGTACTTCGCCATTCCCGGCATCGGCCGCGCGTTCGTCGAAGCCGTCGGCACGCGAGACTACGGCATCATCATGGGGATGACGCTGCTCTACGCCGCGATCATCGCCTCGCTGAACCTGATCGTGGATGTCAGCTACGCGGTCGCCAACCCCCGGATCAGGTACTAAAGATGGCCATCTCTCAGGAGGCGGCCGTCCTTGAAGCCGCCGGATTCGACGTTCCCGGCAAACAGGTAGGACTCTGGGGACTCGCGTTCCAGCGCCTTCGCAAGAACCGCCTGGCGCTCGCCGCCGGCATCCTGCTCCTCGCCGTCATTGTCCTCGCCACCCTCGCCGGTCTTGTGGACGCGATTGGCCGCTACCGGCCATCCGAGCAGCAGTACAGCGAGATCCTCACGGGCCCAACCAGCGCTCACTGGTTCGGTACCGATAACCTCGGAAGGGATACCTGGGCCCGTGTCTGGGCGGGCACCCGCATCTCCTTGAAAATCGGCATCGGCACGCAGGCCGTCGTGCTCTGCATCGGTATCGCCGTGGGAGCAGGCGCCGCACTCGGCGGACGCAAGAGCGACGCCATCCTCATGCGCTTCACCGACCTCATGTACGCCTTCCCTGACCTCCTCGCGATCATCCTCATGCGCGCCGTCCTCTCCCAGCGCGAGTGGCCGATCATCGGCACTGGCAGTCCGCAGATTCCCGGCATGCCCGGGTCCTTGCTCCAGGTGGTCGTGGCAATCTCGTTCGTCAGCTGGGTCACACTCGCGCGCCTCGTTCGCGGGCAGATGCTCGCGCTCAGGGACGCGGAATACGTTGTCGCGGCCCAGTCCATGGGCGCCAGCACCCGCCGAATCGTCTTCAGTCACATGCTCCCGAACACGCTGGGCCCGGTCATCGTGGCGGTCACATTTGGCGTGCCCACGGCGATCTTCGCGGAGGCGTTCCTCGGCTTCATCGGCTTCGGTCTGCCGCCGCCAACGGCCAGCCTCGGCACGCTCGTCGCTGAAGGGCAAAGCTTCGTCCGCGTCAACGAATGGATGGTGTTCATTCCATCCATCGCCATCGCCGTCCTGATGCTCTGCTTCACCTTCCTCGGCGATGGACTGAGGGACGCGCTGGACCCGAGGACCAGGCGTTAGGGTCGAACTGCAGCGCGCCCGCTAGGCCGCATGATCCTGCCGGTGCGGGATACGGAGCGTGATCTTCGTTCCCGAACCCGGCGCGCTCTCGATGTCCAGCACCCCGCCGATATCCCTCGCCCGCTCTTGCATCGACCTCAAGCCCAGGTGGCCCGGGAACTCGCCGCTGGGGTCGAACCCCTGGCCGTCGTCCTGCACTTCCAGCCGGACTTCGTCCGGTTCATGCGCCAGCCGAACGCTGATGTTCGCCGCCCGGGCGTGCTTCACCGTGTTGTGCATCGATTCCTGCGCGATGCGGTACAGCGCTTCCTTCACATCCAGCGAGACGTCAGGCTCGTCCGCCAGGGTCGCCGTCACCTTCACCCCGTACCGTGCCTGTGTGGCTGCGACCTGCCGCCCAATAGCCGCGACCAGCCCCTCCGTCGCTATCGACTCGGGCCGCAGTTCGAAAATCAGCGCGCGCATCTCGGTGAGTCCCGCCTCTGCCAGCGAAAGCACGTAGTCCAGCGGTTCCACCACGTTCGCTGGCCCCTCGTCTCCAATGCGCCGCCGTGCCGTGCGCGCACCCAGGGCAATGCCGTAGAGCGCCTGCGAAACTGAGTCGTGCAGCTCCCGCGCGAGGCGCTGGCGCTCTTCCAGCGCTGCCGCAGCCGATGCCCGCCGGTACAGCCGCGCGTTTTCGATGACCAGGGCCGTCTGGTCCGCCACGGCCTCGATGAACTTCCGTTCCTCTTCGTCCGGATCCACCCCGAGGGAATAGCCAAGCAGAAGCACGCCGACAGCCTTGTTTCCATAAATGACCGGCGTCAGCAGGATCGAATCCCAC
The DNA here is from genome assembly GCA_964557245.1 of uncultured Anaerolineaceae bacterium. GTDB lineage: Bacteria > Chloroflexota > Dehalococcoidia > Tepidiformales > Tepidiformaceae > Amarobacter. The sequence continues at coordinate 4,914 of CAZKZR010000155.1, forward strand.
GGCTGCTCGCTTAGCTGGGAGCTAACTGCCTGGTAGCGCGGGTCGTCCATCCGTTGGCGCCGAAGGTCCGCCTGGTAAACCGTGCGCATCTCGCGCATCGCGATCCGGACCGTTGATCCGCCGCCCGCCCGGTAGGAAAGCTCCAGCTTCTCGCCGAACCCTTCGGGCAGCCTCGCCACCCCAACCACGCGAAGCGCCGCCTCCGGAGAGTCGCCTGTCACCACCACCGCCGCCTGGGCGGTCGTCGCCCGGACGATCTGCTCGGCCATGCGGTCCATCAGCTCGTCCAGTTCCACTTCCAATGAGAAGCTCGAGGCAATCAGGGTCAGCGCCTCCAACTGGCGCACTCGCTTCTCCGTCTGCGCGAAAAGGAAGGCGTTCTCAATGGCGGTTGCGGCCTGCCGCGCCATCGCTGAGATCAACCCGATCTCGCGCTCATCCGGCTCGTCGCCGGGGCTGAAGAACGTCTCCAGTGTGCCGAGGTCCCGCTCGCCGTAGCGCATGGGCACGATTACGAGGGAATCCCAGTCCCGGTCCGCGAGTACAGGCTGCAACCCGGCGTACAACGGTTCATCCGCCACGAGTTGCTTCAGGTTCCGTATCACCACCGGCTCCCCGCTCGCAATCGCCCGTTCGTTCGGTTTCGGCGCACCCTCGAGGATCGCTGCATCCACTGCCTCCAGGAAGCCATCCGGCAGGCCGTAGCCCCCGCCGAGGAGCAGATTCCCCTCCGCGCTCACGGTGCTCACCGAAGCCGCCACCGCGCTGGTAGATTCCACGACGCGCTGCGCAACCGAATTCAGCGTCCCGGTGATCGATTGTTCGAGGTCCAGTGTCGTTGCGATTCGCGAAAGCGCTGTCATCTCCCGCGCCCGCCGCTCGGATTCCGCGAAGAGGCGGGCGTTTTCGATAGCGATCGCCGCCTGGTTCGCGATCGCCTGGACGAGCGCGGCGTCTGCCTCGCTGAACGCGTTTTCCGCCTGGGAACTCAGCGCGATCTGCCCGATCAGCCGCCCCTGGCGCTGCATCGGCGCCCCGAGGAACGAAGTGACACCCACGAACGCCGTGTCCAGGTAGCCCTTCACCTGGTCCCGGAATCTGGCGGCCAGCCGCGTATCGGCGTGAATGTTGGGGAGCAGCAGCGGGCGTACCTGGCCGCCGGAAAGCGAGAGGTTCAGGGCACCTGCCGGGAACCGGGCGCCTTCCAACTCGCCGCTCCTGAACGCCCGGTTCGCCTTCACCTCGAGCATCCCGTCTTCGATGACGAGGATGGAGGCGCCGTCGTAGTGAACCACGCCCTCCACCTGGTCCAGGATCAACGCGAACATCTCGTCGGTGTCGAGTGTTGATGCCGTGCTCGTGGAGATCTGAAGCAGCAGCGAAAGCTCTCGCGTGCGCTCGTCCACCCGGCGCTCGAGCAACTGCTGCTGTTGGACCTCTTCGGTGACGTCCCGGATTACCAGCAAAATGTGCTGCTCACCGAAGTAGGTCGCGCCCGTCGCGAAGATGTCCGAAACGAACGTCGAACTGTCCTTCCGGCGACTCACCACACGGGACCGGAACTGCCTCCCCTGGGAGATGTGCTCCAGGTACTCCGCGCTGCGCTCCTGTGGTCCCGGTTGCACCAGCGCATGCGGTTCGAGGTTCCGCAACTCCTCCAGCGTATAGCCGTACATCCGCTGGGCCGCCAGGTTGGCATCGACAATCCGGTCGTCCGTGTCCGTGATGAAAATCGCATCGCTCACCGATTGGAAGATCTGGCGCGTGCTCTCTTCGCGCTCTGCCAATGTGCGGGCGGTTTGTTCGCGTTCCGCAATCTCCCGGATCAAAGCGTCGTTTCGCGTCCGGATCTCATCGATCATCGTGTTAAAGCTCTGCGCGAGGTCGCCGAACTCGTCGCGGCTCTGCACCGGGATCGAAGCGTTGAAATTGCCCGCGGCCACCGCCCGAGTACCCGAAACCAGCGACTCGATCGGGCTCAGCAGCAACCG
>CAZKZR010000156.1:0-4148 GCA_964557245.1 uncultured Anaerolineaceae bacterium
GGTGGGCTGGCGTTGATTGCGGCGATTACGGGGCTCGTCCTCTCCGACGTGTTCGCCGGGGCCATCGCCGAGTCGGCGGGACTGAGCCACGCGTGGGGGTGGGCTACTCGCGTCGCGAGGATCCCTATCGTCGTGCTGTTCGTCGTGATTGCCGCGCAGCTTCTCTTCTGGCTGGCCCCAGCGGCCCGGCCGCGCTTTAGTCTCTGGAGCCCCGGAGCAGCCGCTTTCGGGTTGGCCTGGGCGCTGTTCTCGGCCGGGTTCTCGCTCTACGTTTCGAATTTCGGGAGCTATTCGGCCACGTATGGCAGCCTGGCCGGCGTCGCGGTGTTCCTGGTCTGGCTGAACCTCTCGTGCTGGCTGCTGCTCGCGGGATGCGAACTGAACTGGGTGCTGGCGCACCGGCAGCCGGAGCTTCCGGTTGGGGGCCTCTCGCCGGTGCCATCAGCATTGCCCGCGGCGTTCGACTCACCCGCGGAATCGGATTCACCCTCGGTTCTGCACGCGGCCGAGCCGGACGAGCCGCTTCACGCCCCGGCGGGACACGAGGAGAACCGAAAGAACGTAGAGGACCGTTTGCCGGCTCAACCCGCGCGTGGCTTCGGCCAGCTGTGGCACAAGGAGATCAGCACCACGCTGACCTCGCAGTCGGTCCCCGAAGCCGTCATGGCGTTCTGGTCGGCGAACATGGCGCGGCTCTGGCCTTCCGGCGGAGATTTGTTCACACCGCGGCCGTTTCTCGAAGAAGGTGACGTCCTGGGGGTGGACGTTTCGGTTGGTCCTGTGACCCTCTCAACTGGTGTCCTGGTCGCGGAGTCAGGTCCGGACCACGTCACGGTGCTTTCTCCGGAGGGCCATATGTTCGCCGGTTGGAATCGCTTTTCCACTTCGCGCGTTCCAAACGGTGTAAGGGTCGCCGTGACGATCGAAATGCGCGCCTGGGACCCCATGTACGAGGCTGGGCTGTCGCTTGGCGGGCACCGTCAAGAGGAGATGTTCTGGGCTGAACTCCTTCGAAACCTCGCGGCCGAGTTCGGAGAGAAGCCACGCATCCGGTTGATTCGCCGCCAATTGGATCGGTCACGGCAATGGAGCAAAGTCGGCAACCTGCGCTCGAACGCGCTGCTCAGCACCTGGGGCAGGAAAGCACGAAGTCTGCTGGGAGGGCACGCGTGAGCACCTACGACGCGGTCGTTGTTGGTTCCGGACCGAATGGCCTTGGTGCGGCGATTACTCTTGCTCGCGCGGGCCGCTCGGTCTGCCTGATGGAGGGCGCTCCGAGTATCGGCGGCGGGATGCGGTCCGGGGAGCTGACCTTGCCCGGCTTCGTCCAGGACGAATGTTCGGCCGTGCACCCTCTCGCGGCCTCGAGCCCGTTATTTCGTCGGCTGCCCCTTGGCGCTCACGGCCTGGAATGGATCCATTCCCCCACGCCTATGGCTCACGCCTTCGATGATGGGTCAGCCGTCACACTCGAACGTTCGATCAGCGAAACCGTGAGGCAGTTCCCGGGCGACGAACAGAAGTACCGGAGGCTGTTCCAACCACTGGCAAGCAGATGGCCAGCGCTGACCAGGGAGTTCTTGCAGCCCGTGCTGCATGTGCCGAAGCACCCGCTGCTCCTGGCGCGGTTTGGACTGCCCTCGCTGCACAGCGCCGCCGGACTGGCACGGTGGCAATTCAACGACGAACGCCTGCGAGCGTTGTTCGCCGGATCGGCGGGACACGCCATCCTGCCGTTGGACCAGCCGCTCACGGCATCCTTCGGACTTGTCCTGACCGCGGCCGCGCACGCGGTGGGCTGGCCGATTGCGAAGGGCGGGTCGCAGGCACTCGCCGGCGCCCTGGCGTCATACTTCGAATCGCTCGGTGGGACGATCAAGTTGGATTCGCCGGTAAAGTCGTTGGCCGACCTCCCTGACCACCGCGTGGCGCTCTTCGACCTTGCGCCGGAGAGACTGGTCGAAGTTTGCGGAGCTCGTCTTCCGGGACGCTACCGCAAGAAGCTCATGGCCTTCGAGCGGGGCGAGTCAGTATTCAAGCTGGACTACGCGCTCTCCGGGCCGATTCCCTGGGTGTCAGAGGCATGCCGCCGCTCCGGGACCGTGCACCTGGGCGGGACGGTCGAGCAGATGGTGGCGGCGGAACGTGAAGTTGCGGCCGGCCTGACGCCGGCCAAACCGTTCGTCTTGCTTTCGCAACCGAGTCTCTTCGACCCGACGCGGGCGCCAGAGGGCATGCACACGGCGTGGGCGTATTGCCACATACCGCAGCGCAGCGCCGTCGACATGACCGAGGCGATCGAGTCGCGCATCGAGCAGATGGCGCCGGGCTTTCAGGATCTCGTACTCGCGCGGAGGGCCACTGGCCCGGCGGCGATGGAGGACGCCAACCCGAACCTCGTCGGAGGCGACATAACCGGCGGTTCGAATGGTGGGAGGCAACTCTTCTTCCGGCCGGTGTTCTCGTTCAACGCGTATCGCACGCCAGCTCGCGGCGTCTACATCTGTTCGGCATCGACGCCGCCGGGAGGCGGTGTCCACGGGATGGCCGGGTACTGGGCTGCGCGCTCCGCGCTGAAGCGAGAGCTGGCGTAGCTCGGCTGGGACGGTTGAATGGGAAGAGAGTGGTAGCAGGGGGGAGACTTGAACTCCCGACCTCACGATTATGAGTCGTGCGCTCTAGCCGGCTGAGCTACCCTGCCGCGGACGAGTACCGTACCACGAGCCCCGACTTCAGTGAATGATGGTCTCCGGCGGACGCGGGTCCACGCGGTGCATCTCCCAGCGCACGCCGGCCTCGTCGAAGTCGATGACCGCGGCCATCCCGGCCTTGCGGTTCGCATCACTTAGCGGCATTGGCGCGCCGGAGTAGACGGCGGTGACGCCGCCGGTGCTGACATCGGCGTGGGGTTCCCAATGGCCGAACGCCATGTAGTCCCAGTGCCCCGCTGCGGCGGCGACTTCGGAATCCTTGATCAGGAGCGAACGGTGCATCTCGCCGCCTTCACGGACGAAGTGGCCGTGGCCAATGGCAATGTGCCAGCGCTGGTCGATGCGCTCCGGGATTCCGTCCAACGGCTTGAAGTGCCAGTCGGTATCGAGGTAGGCGCGGCCCCAGAAGACCGCGTCCAAGCCTTCCGGTTCGATGAATTCGCCGCGATGCTCCCGGATGATGGTGAGACGTTTTGCGACCGATTCCATGTCATGCCGCCAGTAGATGCTGCCGGGATCCATGGGATCATGGTTGCCCGGCAGCAAGAACGTTTGCCCGCGGAAGCCGGCGATGGTCTCGGCGGCGAACTGCACGGTCTCGGAAGGTACGCGGTCGTTATCGAAAAAGTCGCCCGCGATGACCATGGCGTCCGCACCGCAGTCGTTGGCGAGGTCGATGACCCGCTGGAACGTCTGCTCCATCAGTGCGCGCCGGTTATTCCACTTCTCGTCCCCGTACCCGGCATAGGCGCCCAGGTGAACGTCCGAGGTATGGACGAGGCGAAGGGGCCGGGGGCTAGGCACCGCTCGGCGCTCCGGCGGCTTCGATCTGATTCTGGTGATCCGTGCAATGGACTCCGAGGAACAGGAACCATTCGCGCCAATTGAGCATGCCGAAGAACGGATGCTCCCAGGTCACGTCCAGGAAAGCTGTTGGATCGGCGGCTGAGACGTGAGCCCAGACGGACGCGAGGCTTTCTTCCTGGCGGGCGATCAACGCCTCCCGGTCCGCGGGGAACTCTGGGACGGGGTTGTTCGGACGTTCGCCTGTGAGGCAGGTGTGGAGCACGTCCTCGCCGACTTGCCAGTTCCATTCGACGACGTGCTTCAGCGCTTCAAGCGGGGACCATTCACCGGGCGCAGGCGCCATAGTGAGGGCTTCTGCGGGGATGCCGCGGGCCGCGGCGATCAGGCGCGACTGACGTTCGGTCACCCAGGCCAGGACGTCTTCGAGGCTCTTCGCAGCCGCTTCGGAGCGAACCCATGCGGCGACTCGTTCGAGCTGCTCGGGAGTAGGAGAGGTCATGCCCGCGCAACCAGGGTGTCGGTGCGTTCGAAGACGCGCACGGTGATAAGCCCAAGGTTGTGGCTGAACGAGTGCATGAGGCGAAGCCCCGGCTCGCTGGGCCATGGGTGCCAGCGATGGTCGACCACGAC